>JBJXHA010000295.1:0-14139 GCA_046160275.1 Bacteroidia bacterium
CAGGACACGTAGATTTGCCCAAATATTATGGTGTTATGGGCTTGGTAGAAGATGGAAAAGGCTATTTTCAAAATAATTTGCATACGGTTTCGGAGTTTTCGGGATATTCGATAGAGGAAATTAAAAATGATCCACGCATTAATATCTTGGCGTATGCGGCTGCTTATGCTGAAATGCAGAAAACACAAGCAACTACTTCTCGCAGCCTAGAAACGCAAGGGGAGGTAATTACCAGCCTAAGCGAATTGCCAAGCGATCGCGATGTGATTACGCAATATGCTAAAGATCAGTTGTTTTATTCTATTTTGAAAGAAGTAGAAAATAAAAAAATAAAAGCAGGGGAGCGTTCAGTTTTCAATTATAATAGTATTTTTGGGGCAGAAAGAGCAAAACTCTTGCAAGCATCAGAAGTTTCATTGACTACCGACCGTTCTTTAGATGGAGATAGGTCAGCAGATAAAAACGCAGCTAGTTGCACAGGTACTAAATCAGGTCCCGACCAAGCTGGCGCAATATGGACTGCGGCACATAGCAAAAATTTTGGCATAGGGCGAAAAGGGCAAGAAATTGACCTTATTGTCATCCATACTACACAAGGTCCTTATCATGGGGCAATTAACTGGTTTCGTAATCCGCAAGCGAGGGTTTCTGCGCATTATGTGATTCGTTCTTTTGATGGGCAAATTACCCAAATGGTTTGCGAAAAAGACAGAGGTTTTCATGCAGGTGGCGAAGATAATTTAATTTCGGTGGGTATTGAGCATGAAGGTTGGGTGGAAGAAGGGACAAATTGGTACACTGATGCGATGTATGAGGCTTCTGCTAAAGTAGTGAGAGATGTTTGTAAGCGCTACAATATCAATCCGTTAAAAATGTATTCAGGAAAAGGAACGAATACTTCTATTGATTTATCTAACAAATGTCGCAAAATTAAAGGACATCAACATTTACCAAGTAATCAAAATGGACACATTGATCCAGGAAAAGATTGGGATTGGGATAAATATTATAAATTGGTCAATGGCGAAATGCCTGCCAAAGTCAATGAATATACTGCGGTTTCAGGAACAATTTACGATACTGGGGGCGCAAGTGGAAATTATGGCGTGCAGGAGCGCATTGGCTATCTTATTCAACCTGCGGGCGCGACATCTATTTCCATAGAAGTAAATGAGTTAGATTTGGAAGGGACAAATGCAAAACCTTATGATTATTTAGATATTTTTGAAGGAGAAAATTCAGATGGTAAGTTATTGGCGAGATTGTGCGGAAAAGTGCCGCCTGCTAAACCGATTGTTGCCAAAGGCGGAGCGATTTATATGGAATTTCGCTCGGATTGTGCAGATGTGATGAAAGGCTGGAAAATAAGTTATTCGGCTAATGCTAAAGCGCCAACCCTCGCACCTCCTTCCGAAGTAAATGTTTCTAACCTTTATCCTATGGGGGCAAAACTTTCTTGGAAACGAGGAGCAGGTTCTGCTCAGACGATTGTCAATTTGCGCCGTAGCATTGACGATAAATGGACAACCTTTGCCACTGGAAATAGCAGTTTGCAACTCACAGGTTTGCCTTCCAACAGCAAATATTTATATCAAATTCTTTCTATTAGCGGCAAAGACTCTTCCGAATCGAAAAAAGGAAGTTTCACTACTCCCCAAATTAGCCGTTTAGAAGCTCCAAAGGCATATAGCGTTACCGCTACCGAAGGGCGTTTTACCGATTCGGGCGGATTGATGAATCCTTACTCTTACAAAGAAGATTATACTTTTACCATTGCCCCAAGCACAGGCGGCAAAGTAACGCTTTCTTTCAGCAGTTTTGAAACGGAAGCCACCGATATATTATATGTGTATGATGGCGCAGATACAAAAGGGAAATTATTAGGGCAACTTTCAGGTGATAAAATCCCCAAAGATATTACTTCTAGCAAAGGGGCAATGACCATTCGTTTTAAATCTGATGCCAAAGTACATAAAAAAGGTTGGAACGCAGAGTGGAAAACGGCAGGTTCTGGCTCGCCTATTACACCGCCTACGAATCCAAATCCAACGACTCCGCCAAAAACGGAAGATCCTGACCCTACACCAACTCCTACGCCTCCTTCTCCTACTGCGAGTTGGGAAATTCAGTTGCCTTATACCAAAATAAGTCCAACTTCTACCCCCGTTTTGGAGGCGAGTTATTCCAAAGATGCTACGCTTTCTTTCACCGATAGCGATAAAAGTGGCAAAGGCTGGGCGCAACGTTTCTTATTAATTACCGAAAATACGGGCAAAGGCTGGCGTGGAAACAAAGACAAAGGCTTTTTTGCCGAAGATTTTAACAAAGTGCTTTCTGCCGATTGGAAAAGTGTGAAAGGAACTTGGGCGGCAAATGATGGGCTTTTGGTGCAAAAAGACGAAAAACAAGCTAATTCCAATTTTTACGCAAAAGTAAACCAAACTAAAGGCGTTTATTTGTATCAATGGCAGGCGAAAATGGGCGGAAGTACAGATAATAAACGTACAGGTTTTCATTTTTTCTGTAATGACGTAGAAAAAGAAAATCGGGGAGCTTCCTATTTTATTTGGGCAAGAGATGCGGCTTCGGGCGATAAAATAGAAATTTATAAAGTGTCGGCAGCAGATAAATTTGAGCAAAAAGCGGTTGCCAATGCCACTTTTGAAAATGGAAAAAGCTACGATTTTAAAACCGTTTATGATGCAAATACCGGAAAAATAGAGGTCTTCATCAACAATCAATCTGCCGTTTCTTGGATTGATTCCTCGCCTATTCTTGCAGGAAAAGCCATTTCTTTGAGAACTGCAAACTGTTCTGCTGAATTTGATAATGTAATGGTGTATAAAGGACGTAGCGCAACCGTTAATGTAACCGTTGGGGCTGACCCTAGCAAAGATTTCCGTGTGATAAGCACAGATGGCAAAACGCCTACGGTAAAAGTAGAATCTATTGTGTTAGATAAGGCGGGACATTGGTCTTTGCCCAAAGCTGCAACCACTCGCATAACAGGAGCTAAAACGACAACTCCTCCTCCTGCGGTTGGTTCGCGTGATACCGAATCTTATAGCGATGATTTTGTGTTAAACCTTATTAAACAAGAGCATGTTATCAATAGCTTTTATTTGGTGAGTGAATTTGATGGAAAACGCTGGAATGCAAATGCCGATGCGGGGTGTTTATCGGAAGATTTTGCAGGGGCAAAAATGAAAAATGGCTGGTTTTCAGAAGGGAAATGGACATTTGTAGAAGGTACAGTAAAGCAAAATGATGCGGTTGCTAAAAATACAACACTTTCTATTCCTGTAAAACAAACGCAAGAAGATGTATTTCTTTATACTTTTCGCTTCAAACTGAACAGCAAAGGCGATAATAAACGCTTAGGTTTGTACCTTTTTGCCGAAGAATCGGGCGGATTGAATCGCGGAAATTCGTATTTGGTTTGGTTTAGAAACAATGATACGCAAGCCGACCAAGTAGAATTATATCGCTCCATTGATGGCAAATTGTCGGAGCAAAAAGTGGAAAAACCTGCAAAAATTCAAAGTGGGCAATGGCATGACGTGAAAATTGTGTTAGAGCCACAAGAAGGGAAATTTGCCGTTTGGCTTGATGGGAAAAAAGTGGCTTATATGAATGATGAAGCTGCCGCCTTCGAAACAGGCAATTTTATTTCCTTCCGTACTGCCGAATGTCAAGCGCAATTTGATGACCTGCGCGTATATCGTGTGGCGCGTGGCAACGACAACATCACCGTAGGAAAAGAAAAAACCGATATGATTCGCACAAGCAAAGGCAAAATTCAATTTATGAATTGCGAAAAACCCGAAAAATGGGTAGAAGGCGAAACGAAGGTAGTAACGATAAAAGCGGAATAAGAATTAAAAAGGTAAAAGGCGGTTCACTTTTTGAAAGTGAACCGCCTTTTGGTTTAAATCATTGATAATAAGTGATTTGTATGATTTCATTTCATAGCGCAGGGTTTAAACCCTGCGCTATGAAATGAAATCTACTATTTTTATATATCATTTTCCATTCCTCAATATTGCCACAAATTATGCTCATATTCCAAAATCTCTAGCTCTCTTTTTTGGGCTTCAGCAAGAGAATGAACGTCTATTCCTGCTACATTTACCAAAATGGCATGATACAAATGCAGGTCAAAAATCTCTTTTACCGAGCGAATTTCTGCCTCATTAAACCGATGCTTCCATTGCGTTTGCTCCAAAATATCCACTACATCTTTGTATCGGAAATTTGCCAAAATTCTGTCGGGTAACAAACCTTGCGGGTCAGACCAAATAATTTGGAAAAAATCGACATTATAAAACATTCTGCTTTGCCCTTTGTCAAAAGTATAATCTTCTACCACCTGCAAAATTTGCTCAAAAGGCGTGTAGTCTGTCGCAGGAATTACTTCTTCTTCGTCCTCCTCTTTTCCCGCTTTTAGGCTTTTGGCTTCCATTTCTTCCTCTTCCGCTAATAATCTATCAAACTCATTCACAAGGATTTGCCCTTCTTTTGCTAAGGCTTTTTTATCAAAATTTTTCGCAACATGGTTGAGTTTGCGCATTTTTTTGTCCAAAGCAGCCCAGTCCAATTCTTTGCTATTATCGGGGTCATATACCTTATATTTTCCCATTTCTACCCCATGAATCAGGGCTTGAATTAAGCCATTTTTTTCGCTATATCGCTGTTTGCCATACGAAACTTGGTCATCATGGTAAATCAAAGGCTGATTAATTTTTTCATTCAAATCAATTCGTTTCACCACCCTTCTGCGCCAAAAATGGTCTTCAACGCGCGTTTCCACTTGTTGCGCCTGCACAAAACCCACAGCTAATAAGCTCATTATCAAAAGAAAAGACTTCATAATTATTCAATTATCAGTAAGCAGTTATCAGTAAAAAATAGTAAGGTTAAAACGAAATATTAGGAAAAATTATTGCAGCAAGCATAAAATGACTTTTTAAAAGGAAACATGGGGTGTTATGGATTTTTAAGCCGTTCTACTCGCCATAATGTCATCATTATCAATAAAATAGAGATAATTATCACACTCACAGAAGGCGCATATCCTTCGACATCAATTTGCATTTTTTGCGTAGCTACGACATACATTGCCACAATCGTAACAGAATTGAAGGCAAAATGCGCTACAATGCTGGTTATCAGATGTTTGCTTCGATAGAAAAGATAACCTAGCATCATTCCAAGCAAAAAGCGAGGGAGAAATCCTAAAAATTGAAAATGAATCGCACTAAAAATAAAACTACTCCAAATAATTGCCCAAATGGGTTTCATTTTTTGACAAAAAAGTTGTTGTAAAAACCCGCGAAACAATAATTCTTCACAAATTGCAGGAAGTAAAGCCAACACAAAGAGATTGGAAAGAAAAAAAATAGACGATTTCGTTTGCAATAAAGCCTGAATAAGTTCACTTTTGCTATCGTCTTGATTTTTAAGGTAATTTTCTAGAAAAGAAAAAATTTTGGGTAAATGAAAATTCTCTGGCGTGAAGGTCAACACTTGTACTAAGGGAATTGCGAGCCATAAAAGCAAAACCCCAAACGGTAATATTCGAAGAACAGGCGCGATTTCTTGTGTATTGGCAAAAGAAAAACCCGAACATTTCATCATCACCCAACCTACAAAACCCCAAGTAAAAATTTGCGCAAAACCTTGACTAGCAAGTATTAAGATCCTTTCTTTTATGCTTAAATTTGTTACTGCGCCACTTAGCAATATTTGTATTTCTTCTAAGGAAACATGAAAAATAGGTAGCAAAGCCATGATAAAAAGATTACTAAGCAGCAACATAAAAAGCAGCAGACAAATACTCGCAGCAAGTGCAAAATAGGGCTGATTTCTACAATTCTGGGTAAAATGAAGGAATAGATTCACAAGACAAATATTAAAGAAAACGGTAAACTTTGAGAGAAAAACTGTACTTTTGCCCACAGAAAACACAAATGGCAAAAAAATTGCGTAAATTTTTTATGGAATTTTGTGCAATTTCGCATCTTAGAATCAGAAAGCAGTTGTCAATTATCCAACGATATTGATAAATCATTGATAATGAAGGATTTAAACTGTTTGTTTGCTTTTAAGAAGATGATTTTCATTCACAAAAGTAAAAAAAATTAGGTTAGAAATGAAAGTGGGCAAAAATTAAGCAGTAAAAATATTGCCTTTCATCAATAACCGTCCGTTTCGTCATTCACAATGGTAAAAATTGGAAATCTTGAACTGCCTGACTTGCCATTACTTTTGGCTCCGATGGAGGATGTTAGCGACCCGCCTTTTCGCATTCTATGCCGCGAATTAGGGGCTGATATGGTTTATACCGAATTTATTAGCTCGGAAGGTTTGATTCGAGATGCAGAAAAAAGTGTAAAAAAGCTAGATATTTATGACGTAGAACGTCCTGTTGGAATCCAAATTTTTGGCAGTGAAATTGAGTCTATGCGAATGTCTGCGCGAATTGTAGAGGAGGCACAGCCTGAGTTGCTAGACATTAATTATGGTTGTCCTGTGGCAAAGGTAGTTTGTAAAAATGCGGGAGCGGGAATTTTGCGCGACATAGATTTGATGGAAAGTTTGACAAGGGAAATTGTAAATTCTACCAATTTGCCAGTAACGGTAAAAACGCGACTAGGTTGGGACGAAAAATCTATTCGAATTGTGGAAGTAGCTTTACGTTTGCAAGATGCTGGCATTAAGGCACTTACGATTCATGCACGTACGCGCGTTCAAATGTATAAAGGAGAATCGGATTGGACTTGGATACAAAAAGTGAAGGAACATCCCGACATCGAAATTCCGATTTTTGGCAATGGTGATGTAGATAGCCCCGAAAAAGCGCATTTGAATCACCTTACTTATAATCCTGATGGCATTATGATTGGGCGGGCAGCAATTGGGAATCCCTGGGTGTTTAGAGAGATTCGACATTATCTGAATACAGGAACGCACCTTGCTCCTCCAACACTTGAAGAAAGGGTTGATGTGTGCAAAAGGCATTTATTAATGAGTGTGGATTGGAAAGGGGAGAAGTTGGGGATTTTGGAAATGCGCCGTCATTACACAAATTATTTCCGTAACCTGCCGAATTTCAAGCCTTTACGAATGAAATTAGTACAAGCAGATTATTTAACTGAATTATTGGATACATTTGAAGATATAACACAAAATTATTGTCAGTTGCCTGAAAATCAACCCTTAGTCATTGACAAGAAATATCAAGGAGTAGATGGATAATAGGTAATAGGGGATAAGTAATAGAGGGAAATGTAGGTTTAAGGCTTATTAAGAAAAGGTAAATAACGAGAAATTGTAATTGTTAATTGATTGATAATAAGTGAATTACAATAAAACTGCTTTTCTCTTTCTTATTATTCCCTAGATATGTATTGCTATTTTGCTTTTAATCACTATTTTTACGCCCTTGATACAAGGTAGTCCCCACTTATCAATGTTTGAGAACTATTTTCGCTTCGTTGATAATGCTCGCTTAGTTTGCAGTTTAATTATTTTTTTGATACATCATATTTAATTTTTTATTCACAATATGAGACGCAACTTCTGGTTTTTTGTGGTATTGATGAGTAGTTTTACGTCCCTTGTCGCTCAAGAAGTGGACGTGACGAAACTTACTGCTGACACGAAAACATTCATTTTCAGTGATGGCAAACATACCGTTAAAAATTACATTTATGAGCGTTTGCAAGCGCAAACAAATTGTTGTGGGCAAGACCGTATCTACTTGGAAATCAAGATAGATCCTTCAGGTTATGTGCTACAAGTTAAGGCATTGACAGGTAAAAACGATTGTTACAAAGAGTCTGTCATTGACGTGGTAAAAAACATCAAATGGGACGCTTCTGACTTTAGCGCACCTAAATCTATCTATTTCGAGGTAAAGCCTGAAGTAGGTTGTGATAACGGGAAAGAAAATAAGTATGCAAAATTGGCTACTTTCAACAATCCTAAATTAGACCCAAATGGTGTGCCTACTACTTTTGCAAGCTCAACGGGAGTACCTTCTACGCAATCACAACCTGCGACTCCTCCCGCTACTACAGTAGTTACCCCTCCAACTACTCCGCCTGCAACAACTGTAACTCCTCCAACTACTACTCAACCGACAAAGCCTGAGCCAAGTACGGTTGTAGTAAATACACCTCCTACAACAACTGTTACGCCTCCTGTAACTACGCAGCCTGCAACAGTTACTCCTCCGCCAACTCGTCCTCAACCTATTAATATTACCCAAACGCCTGAGTTCCAAAATGCTGTGGCGGAAGCGGTAAAACAAGAAGTGTTGAAATCGAAAATGGAAGATGAGCGTAAACGCCAAGAGGAAATTGCAAAACTTCGTGCTGCTTTAGATAAGCAAATTGCTGACGAAGAGAAAGCAAGAAAAGAAGCGGCAATTGCGTTAGCGAAAAAAGAGGAAGATGTGAAGAAGAAAGCGGAAGAAGATGCTAAGAAAGCTGCAGAGGCGGATAAAGCAAAAGGTGGCAAAGGAAAAACTGTTGACTTTGGTATCAAAGAAGATGCTCCTATCAGCCCAGAAGAGTTAGCGAAAAGAGCTGCGGAAGAGGCTAGAATGAAAAAAGACTTGGAGGAAGCAGATGCTAAAGCGAGAGAGGCTGAAAAAATTGCCAAAATGTCTCCGATTGAGCGTTTGGATTATGAACACGCAAAACGTATTCAAGATGAAGAAAAACGCGCAAGAGATATGGAAACGAAACTTCAAAATGAATTGGCAGGTTTAGAGTCGAAAAAACGTGAAGCGGAAGCGCAACAACGTGCTTTGGAAGAAGCTAAGAAAAAGCAAGAACTAGAAGCACAACGTGCTGCTGATGACATCGCTAAAAAGAAAAACGAAGTAATTCGTGAGAAAGATAACACGGATTTGGCGAAAATTGATGCAGAAAAAAAATTGGCTGCTTCTAAGAAAGGCATTTATGAGCAAGAAGCGAAAAAACGCGAAGAAGAAATGAAGCGTTTGCAAGCGGAGTTGGAAAAACAACAAGCTGAGGTGCAAAAACAATTAGAGGCTATCAAAATAATTGAAGATAAGGAACTTGCGAAAAAACAAGAGGCTGCACTTCATGCGGTTGCTGCTAACAATGGCGCGCCTATTGAAACAACTGTACCAGCTCCTGTAACTACGGCTCCTGCATCAAAAGTGCCTTTAGATACCGCTGCAATTAATACCTTGATGCAACAAAATGATGTATTGAGAAAACAATTGTATTATTTGCAACAACAATTGGACGCTAACAAACGCGGAAACACAAACATTTCTATCCAAACTAGCCCAACGGTTTCTGGGGTACAAATGAATCGCCCAAATAACGATGGTTATAAGATTGATTATCAAGCACCAAGCAAAACAGAAGTAGCTTTGCCTGATAACAAAAATGCAAATATCCAACGCGACATGGGCGACCAACAAGACCCTAAAAAAGCACAGCCAGCAAAACCAGCAACTCCTGCAAAAACAGCAACTCCTGCAAAAGGAACTGCTGCACCCGCAAAAGCAGCTACAAAACCTGCAACTGAAATCGTAGTGCCTAAAAAACCTGTAGCAGCAGAAGGTTCTAAACCTGAAGCAACTACTCCTCAACCTGAAGCGATTACGGTTCCTTCTTCTGAAGCAAAATCAACTTATGTAAGTACAGGAGATAAAACTCCAGAAGGTACGCATTTAGATACCTATAAAAATACAGAAATCAGCAGTGCAGCAGCACCTGAGTATGTAGATGGTACGCCTGCAATGAAAACGTATATCCGCGAAAAACTAGCAGCAGCAGGTGTTTGCGGCTTGGTACACCTTGTTACAGAGTTGAACGTGGACAAATCAGGAAATGTAGTTTCTTACAAAATTTTGAAAGGACTTTCTCCTGACGTTGAGCAAAAGTTGCCTTCGGTTTTGTTAGGAATGAAATTTAAAACAGACCCTAACGCACCTCACAACCAACCTGTTTACATTGAGTTTAAAGCAGATGTGCGTTGTGCTGGCAAAACAGCTCCCGTAGATGTGAAAAAAGTAGAGAATTATATTAATCGTTAATTTTTTCTCACTTTTAATAATATTTAAGAACACTTACAGGGGCTTTGGCTTTTGTAAGTGTTTTTAGACGTAGCAGACAACAATTAACAGTTATTGGCAAAAAAGTACAATCTGTTACCTATTTGCTGATATATTATTTTATTTCTTAAACCTAAATTTTATTTTTTTATTATGACAAAGCGATTTTATTCAATCTTAGCCCTTACTTTATTGGGTGCAGCAACATTATTTTCATGTGGTGGTGGCGAGTCTGCTGAAGCAGCACAACAAAAAGCTGATTCTATCAAAGCTGATTCAGTTCAAAAAGCAGAGGAAGCAGCTAAAGCAGCAGCAGATGCAAAAGCAATGCAAGTGAAAGATTCTATTAAAACGGATTCTATAGCGAAAGCTACAGGCGGAGCAAACAAAAAAACTGCAACAACTACTACTCCTGCCGCAACTGATGCAAAAGGTGGTACAAAAGGTGCAACTCCAGCTCCTGCTAACAATGGTGGAAAACCTGCTGGCGACGTTAAACCTAATGGTGGTGGAAAAGCTCCTGAGCCTGTAAAAACAGTTGAAAAAGGCGGAAAAGATGGAACTGCTGTAACCAAAGATGGTAAAACTACTACTGGTGACAACAAAACAGGTGGAGAAACTCCAAAAGTAACAAAAGGCGGAAAAGTTCAATAACTAATATACAGACACTAACAGTAAGAAACTTTTATGTTTTTTATGCTAAAGTGTCAGCTATTTAGTATTCTTTCGCCCTGTTAAGGCTAATCATCAAAAGAATCTATATAACCTATGTTAAATGCTACGGTTGTATAGATTCTTTTCAGCAAAAAAGATTTTGCTGTTTGATAAGATAGGTAGCCTTTTTTTACTCAAAAAAGGCTAAAGACACTTAAAAATAATTTTTTTTGTTCTTATAGAAATAAGTCGTACTTTTGCGGCGTGTTCACCTCAATTTAGATTTTAATCATTTTTAATTTTTTTTCAATCATCATGAAGAAAGTAAATTCTCTTTTAGCAATTGCCTTATTAGGTGCTGTCTCTTTATTTACTGCTTGTAAATCAGGTCCAACTGAAGAGGAAATTGCAAAACAAAAAGCAGATTCAACAGCTAAGCATGATTCAGCTGCTGCTGCTGCTGGAGTTAGTTCTGCTACTAAAGCTGCTGATTCTATTGCTGCGTACACTGCTACACAAGCACAAAAAATGAAGGATTCATTGGCTGCTGATTCCGCGAAAAAAGCGAGTAAAAAAACTGCTGTGGTAACTCCAGCTCCTAAAACTCCTGCTAAACCAGCAACTCCAGCTCCTAAAAAAGGAGATAAAGGGCCTAAGTCTGCTTCAACTAAGCCAACAACAACAACAACAACTGCTAGTACAACTCCTTCTACTCCAACGACTGCTCCTGTAACTCCAAAAACTGAGCCTCCAGTAACAAAAGGTGGTTCTACTACTGCTCCAACTGCGGTAACAAAAGGAGGTCAAGTTTCTTCAGGTACTGGTTCTGAGAAAACAACCACTACACCAAAAGTAACAAAAGGTGGTAAAGTAGGTAACTAATTCTTTCCATAAAGAATAAAATAGAGGCTGTATTCATTTGAATACAGCCTTATTTTGTGTGGTTAATCATTTTTTGTACACGAAATTACAGCCATTTTACCTAAATAGCTAACTTAACCTGCGCTCAAACGTTAAATAAACATTCATTTTTAATTCTATTATTCAATATGAAAAAGGTATTCTTTTTATTATTTGTATTACAATGTGCCTACGTGATGGCACAAACTGTTTCTCCAATTCCTACTGTTCCAATGAGAAGGGGAAAAATTATGTTCGTAAAAGAAACTGGGGGAATTGTAGCGCAACCAGATATGGCAGAGGAAACGCTCCGAAAAGTGGAAGTAGGGGATTCGGTAAATATTTTGGAAATCAGCACCCAAGATTATTCTATCAATGGGGTATCCGACAAATGGTATAAGGTGAAAAATGGAGAAATTATAGGTTGGGTATTTGGTTCTACGATTTCTGTGGATAGAATCATTAAACCCATGACTGTTAATCGCCCAACGAAAAGGATTCCTGCTGATAGTACTGCGGTGGTTCGTAATTATGGCTATTTGGTAACTTGTAAAAATAAGAAAGACCAAATTAAACTTTCCAATAATATGTTCCCTGATAGCGGAAAGGTGTATGTGAAATACGATTTTCTTGAGTACTTTCCTGAAATGGGCATTTGTATTTTTCAGGTTCAATACGAAAAATCTACAGATCATTTAGTGATTCATTTGAATACTAACACAAGTACTACGATGAAAGGTTATCCTATTATTTCAAAAGACAAGAAAACGGTTTGTGCTATCAATGTGGAAGATAATCGTAGTACAAAGAGTATTATCGAAGTATTTAGCATTACAGAAGAGGGTTGGAAATTGTTGTTTACACAAGCTGTAAAGGGGCTAGTTCCTGATTATAGTTGGATAAGCGAGAAAGTGGTGAGAATGAAGGTAATGTTAGAAGTACCTAAAAAGGAAAAAACTTTTACGATGCAGGAGTTGGATATTGATACGCAAAAAATCAAAGAAGAGGGTAAAAAGTAAGCCCTTAATTTTAGGTTTGCAAGTAATAAAAGAAATAGCGATGGGAAATCCCATCGCTATTCTTATAATGGCTTATCGCTAAATTATTTTTTAGTGAAGATACCTGTGCTAGAGAAGCTAGAAGAAGTTGGACCTGTGCCACCTGCAGGGCCTGTACCTGTCCAAGTAGCAGTGATTTTCTTAGTAACTTCATCATAAGTACCAGAACCTGTAATTGTGATGTCGCCGCAGCTAGATGAACCAAAAGAGATTTTAGTTTTGTCAGAAATTGTACCAACAACTGTCAAATCAACACCTGCACAACCTAAAGCACCAAATTTAGTGATGATGATTTTATCAGCACCTGAAGCTGAAGAAGCTACTGTAACAACGTAGTTGAAAGTACCGCTATAGAAAGGGTCAGTTGAAGTTCCTGTTTCTACTACGTCATAACCTGCGCTGTTAAGGAATTTAGTTCTGCTTTCTACTGTACATTTTTTGTCAGCAGTTGCATCTTGCTCATAACCAGTGTTACAAACACACTCAGCTTCGCCAGATGTACCATCGCAAGTACCGTTTACGCAATCAATGTCTTTACAAGCGTCTACTGTACAAGCTGAAGTTGCCAAACCTACTACCGTTACGGCAGCTACCATGAAATTCAAAAAAAACTTTTTCATCTTTTTAGATAATTAAAATAGGTGAACAAAAAAATATTGAAAAAAAGTTAAAAACCAGTTGTCAATGAACAATAAGCGGTTTGCAAAATGTGCTTTCATTGATTTGCCCAGAAAGTAACTGCTTATTGGAATCGAGTGCAAAGGTACAAATACTTTTCTATATCTCAAACTTATTTCGATAATTTTTTTTATGGAAATAACATCTTTTTTATTTTGCAAGAAGTTATTTAATTGAATTACCCCTTAATAAACAGACTTTTGATAAAAAAAAGCCAAAAAATCCGTACCTAATTTCTCATAAGACGTAAGCTATTTCTGAAACGCTGCATGAAAGGTAAAAAAAATAGTTTTTTATTGCAAAGTGCCTTATTTTTCAATTCAGAAGAATCTACACAACCATAGTTTCAAAAGGTTAGTTGTGTCGATTCTTCTGAATTAGAAGCTGGGGTACAATTTATGCCAAATATATAAACACCTGATTTACAGTATTTTATTTTTTAAGGACATTGATAATCAACGCATTAAAATCTTACATAAATTAATCGAATAGCTCATTTTTTCAATTAGATAAAAAGGCAATGATTTGTTACAAAAATAACAACATTTACTAAAAAAACGTGAAAACTTTCAAGTATATATAGATTAACAAAATTTTAACAATTTTTGTTTGCTATACCGTTCCTAAATAGAAATCAATTTTTTGCCTTTTCTTATTCAGCAGAATCCACACAACTGCTATTTTAAAACGTTTGTTGTGTGGATTCTGCTGAATTAAATTTTGAAACTGATTTAGAATGGTATATTTATC
>JBJXHA010000296.1:0-3239 GCA_046160275.1 Bacteroidia bacterium
CCCACGAATTTTGCGGTGAGGACACCGCCTCGTGCGTTTTTAGAAAGTTTGCAAACTTTGATTCTCATTTAGAAATAGTCTAGTTTTCATTTCTTAAACAAAAAACACCCAATCTTTAACAAGAATAGGTGTTTTTTGCTTTATGTGAAACAAGGTGAGAAGATGAACTTATCACCTATCCATTATCACTTAATTTAAGCTTCTTTTTCTTTGTGTTTTACAACCAAAGGAACAGTTGCTTTTACGTCACGATGCAAATGCACAACTGCTTTGTACTCACCAATTTCGTGAATATCATCAACAGTGATAGTACGTCTGTCAATATCAAAACCTTTTTCAGCAAGGCGAGCAGCAATTTGCAAGTTCGTTACAGAACCAAACAATTTACCATCAGAACCCGCTAACGTTTCGATTTCGATTGTCAACGCGCCTAATTTTTCAGCAAGCGATTCAGCTTGTTGTTTCATAAAGGCTTGTTTGTGAGCAGCTTGTTTTTTCAACTCCTCAACCGCACGGCGATTAGAGTCCGTAGCAGGAAGAGCAATTCCTTGAGGAATGAGATAGTTACGAGCATAACCTGGCTTTACACTTACCACATCGTGCTTCTCCCCAAGATTGATAACGGCTTGTTTTAAAATAACGTCCATGATTACTTCAATTGGTCGGTTAAGAATGGTAATAATGCCAAGTGACGTGCGCGTTTGATAGCTAACGCCAATCTTCTTTGAAATTTCAGGCTAGTGCCCGTGATACGGCGAGGAAGAATTTTCCCTTGCTCATTTACGAATTTCAATAAGAAATCCGGATCTTTGTAATCAATGTACTTGATTCCACTTTTTTTGAAGCGGCAGTACTTTTTACCCAAATGCTGTTTTGCTTTGATTCTGTTCGCAGCAGTGGGTCCAATAAATCTTTGTTGTGCCATTTTTTGCTAAATTAACGTACAAAAAACAATGTGGAAAACAATTTTCAGTTAGCAGTTAATCAGTTAGCAGTTACCAGTTAGCAGTTACCAGTTACCAATTAGCAGTTATCAGTTTTTTACTGTTCACTATTCATTATCCCTGTTTCCTGTTTACTGTTCCCTGTTTACTGTTCCCTGTTTACTGTTGTTTGTTTGCCTCGGACTCTTTTCTCATTCCGAAGCCTTGCTCTCTTCGCTTAATGTTGAACGCCAACGAGTGTTTGTCCAACTTAACTGTGAGATAGCGAAGAATACGCTCATCGTAGCCGTACTCTCTTTCGAGTTTTGAGATAAGCTCGCCATAAGCACTAAACTCGACAAAGGTATAATACCCGTTGTGCTTACGTTGGATGGGATAAGCGAGCCTGCGCAATCCCCATTGCTCAACATTTACAATCTCAGCATCGTTTGAAGTTAATAAATTTAAAAACTTCTCTACTAATGCTTTGTGTTCTTCTGCTGTCAATTCGGGAACGGCAATGAAAGTTGTTTCGTAATCAACTTTGAACTTCTTTGGTTGAATATCTATCATTGCTTAATTAAAAATAGGCTGCGAAATTACGAGGATTTTTGAGAAATACCAAATTTTTGTTGTTTTTTTCTCAAGAGAAAAAAATTTCACTTGTTTTTGGGTTGCAAAAGCCTTGAAAACGACCTACCTTTGTCAAAAATAAGGGAAATCAAATATGAAAATTATCATTTATACAGATGGCTCCGCCTTAGGCAATCCTGGCAAAGGAGGCTTTGGCGTAGTCATGCGTTTTGGCAAACATTATAAGGAAATTTCGGGGGGATATAGGAGAACCACCAATAATCGCATGGAATTGTTGGCGGTAATTACGGCATTGGAATCGTTAAAAAGAGGCGACATAGAAACGATTATTCACACCGATTCGCAGTATGTACAGAGAGCAATTACGGAAAATTGGGTGTTTGGCTGGGCGAAAAAGAATTTTGCAGGCAAAAAAAATGCAGATTTATGGCGCAGGTTTTTGGCAGTGTATCTTCCTATCAAAAATATGATTTCTTTTCAATGGGTGAAGGCACACATAGGTATTTTGGACAATGAACGTTGCGATGTGTTGGCAAAAATGGCAGCAGAAGCAACAGATTTGGAAATTGACGAAGTGTATGAAGCCGAAAATCCAGCATGATGCCATTTTTAAACATTTCTGCGATTTTAGGGTTTATTTGTCATCTTTTGAGCAGGTTGATTTGATAAATGTTGATATTCGTAATTCGTTGATTATCAATAATTAATTTATGAAATTCAGCAAGTTCATCTGCCTATTGTAACATTCAACTCATAAAATTGATATGCTAAAAACGGCTTTTAAATTTATTTTCTATGACAAAGCAAAGTCCTTTGGCGCATTGATGGGCGTAGTGATTTCTACTTTTTTGATTGGGCAGCAAGTAGGCGTTTTCACTTTTCTCACCAATGCTATGCGTGGGCTTTCCCGTTTTAATACGCAATATATTTGGGTAATTGATAGCCAAACAGAAAATGCAAATGCCTTAGGGAAATTGGATGCACGTATTCAACGAGAACTAGAATCTTTCAATGGCGTAGCCAAAGTTCATCCTATTTTTATCGGAAATGGCTCCGTACAACTACCTGATGGTCAGGCATCTGGCGCAACATTGATTGGAGTTGATGCAAGTAGCTTCGCAGGACTCCCGCCTAGCTTTGAAAAGGGAACTTATACAGACTTGCTTGCTGATGGCGCAATGGCAGTCGATGTTTTTGATAAGCAAAATTTTCAAACGAGAGAAATTGGAACACCTTTCGAATTAAACAAGCGCAAAGTCTATATTGCCGCCTTGACAAGAGGGGTGCGCGGATTTGGAGCAGGTTATATTTTTACCACCATTGACAGAGCAAGAATGTTGTCAAATGCTTCAAATTCAGCTACTTCTGCTTTTTTGATTGAAACTGTCGCAGGTGCAAATAAAGATGACGTTTGTAAACTCATTAATAAGAATGTTTTTGGGGTACAAGCGCGAAAAGGAGAAGAATTTTGCGATACAACGATGTGGACAGTTTTAAGAACGACAAGTATCGCCACTTCTATCGGGACTTTGGTTATTTTTGCCCTTATTTCAGGCTTTTTTATCGTAGGTTTAACCCTTTATTCTGCCGCAGTCGACAGGCTGAAAGATTATGGAACGATGAAGGCTATTGGCGCAACAAATGGCTACCTCGCAAGGCTCATCTTTTTACAAGGTATCATCATCGCAACCACAGGTTTTGGCATTGGCTATTTAATGGTAA
>JBJXHA010000297.1:0-2547 GCA_046160275.1 Bacteroidia bacterium
AGCAAGGCAGTTTAAGAAAGCGTATGAGATTCTGTCAGAAATTCCGATAGATACCAAAGACTCGCAATTGGTTCGGGTGCAACTTGCCCAAGCTGTGGCGCAAATGTTATTGGCAGAAAAGGAAATGAGCCTTACGAATTATCATGCCTCTTTGAAAAAATGCTTGAATATTGCTAAGGTTAAACCTAAATATTTCAGCTTTTTGCAAAGGAAATTAAATATCAACACCTTAGATCTAGCTAAAACGATAGACCGCATTGATGCCAAATTTTTGAGCCTTGAGGAAGTCCCTGATAGCTTGGTGGAGGTATTAGAAACTTCCTGTTTGGTGCAAGATAAGGTATATAGTGCTTACTGTAATTTAAAGAAACGCTATCAAGAAATTGGAGAAAGTGATTCATTGTCAGGTGGTTATGTTAGTTTTAAAAGAAATAATTTGTGGGGTTATTTGAATGCACAAAAGCAAGAGGTTATCCCAGAAAAATACCAAAAAGCAGGCGTTTTTAAAAATGGTTTGGCGATTGTTACTTTCCTTTCGCAAAAAAAGGCACTTCCCACAGATTACATCATTAATACAAGTGGCATAAAAGTGTATGACCCAATTGGAATTATGAACGAAGATATGCTTAGCGTTTGTAAAAACAAACGTTGGGGCTATTTGAATAAGTTCTATAAAGAAATCGTCACGCCAAAATACCAAGAAGCAGGTGCTTTTATGAATGGAATGGCGATTGTCAAAGCAGGAAATAAGTATGGTTTCGTTAATAAAAACGGGGTAGAAGTCATTAAGCCTCAATATGAGGAGGCAAAACCTTTTGATTTGACGGGAAAAGCAGAAGTGACATTAGGCGGAAAAACGATTTTTATTGACAAGGAAGGGAAGATATTGTCTCTTGTTGCAACAGGAGGAAGAGATGCCATTGTCAAAATGGCAACAATAGGAGAGGATGAAATGCAGCCGAGGGCTATTGGGGGGCGCGTGCGCTTTAAGGAAAAAAATTATACAGGGTTCAAAGATGACAAAGGAAAAACGATTGTTCGGGCTATCTATGAGGAGGCTTGGGACTATGTGGAAGATAAAGCAGCCATCAGAAAAGGCGGAAAATGGGGCTTTATTGATAAAAATGGCGTAGAGGTGATTCCTGCACAGTATGACCAAATCCTTCAAGCCTTTCAAAATGGCAGGGCAAAAGTGCGCCAAAATGGGAAGGATTTTTGGATTGATGGAAAAGGAAATTGCATTGAAGGTTGTAATAAAAGCAACCCAAATCAACCCATTCAAACCATTCCCAAAACAGATTTGATGCCACAAATTGATGTGCCTGTACAGACAAAAATAGACCAGAACCTCATACAAAAACCTAATGTAGCAGTAGAAGGTGACTGGGAATTTTCTAAATCTGATGGAAAATGGTTTGCTTTTAATCGAAAACAAAACTACACTTTTCCACAGGCTTTTGATGATCGTCCACAAGTTTCTGATGGCTTAATTCGCGTTAAGGCAAATGGCAGGGCATTTTTCTTGGATAAAAGAGGAAACCCCTTAACCAAGCAAAATTTTGATGAAGTAGGCTTCTTTGTTGATGGATATGCACCTGTAAAAGTGGGTAAAAAATGGGGCTACATTGACCGACAAGGCAATGTCGTCATTAATCCCGAATACGATGAGCCCGGCACACGCAAAGGCGATTATCTGCTGCTGCGAAAAGGGGATAAAATCTATAATTTGCAGCTCAAAGCGCAAACAAAAATAGATTCACGACAACAAAATGAGCCAAATCAGACGAATCAGTCCAATTATTTGGACAACACACCTAACCAATATACACCGAATCAATCAACAGAACAGGTGGCAAAGCCCGCCGAGATAGGAAACAAACCCGTGATTGATAAGGTAAAGAAAAAGGTAGCGAAACTAAAAAAGTAAATTTCAAACTTCGCACAATCCATTTTTCGTTGTTGGTAGGTTCATTTCTACCAACAACGTTTTTTTTATTTAACATTGAGCGTCCTCGCTCATCTCTATTCATTATTTTTATTTTTTCAAACCATGAGAAAATTAGCAAGTATTCAAAAAATCATTCAATTAGAGGCAATTCCCGAAGCTGATGCTATTTTGAAAGCAACGGTATTAGGTTGGCAGTTAGTCGTAAAAAAAGGAGAATTTCAAGTAGGAGATGATTGTGTGTATTGTGAAATTGACAGCTTAATGCCCGACCGCCCCGAATTTGAGTTTCTCAAACCCAGAGGTATGCGGATTCGCACGGTACGTTTAAGGGGACAAATTTCGCAAGGCATTTGTTTTCCACTTAGCATTTTACCCGAAAATACCCCCATCGAAGAAGGCTTAGACGTAACAGAAATGCTCGGCATAACCAAATATGAGCCACCCATTCCCGCCCAATTAGCAGGAACGGTCAAGGGTTTGTTTCCTTCTTTTATTCCCAAAACTGACGAAACCCGCGTGCAGGTATTACAAGAAGTGCTTGACGAATACAAGGACGAAACCTGCTATATCACCGAAAAATTAGACGGTAGCTCGGTTAC
>JBJXHA010000298.1:0-2526 GCA_046160275.1 Bacteroidia bacterium
CTTGTTGATTTTTGGGCAAGTTGGTGTCGTCCTTGTCGCCAAGAAAATCCAAATGTGGTGGCAGCTTATAATCGTTTTAAAAATAAAAATTTTGAAATTTTAGGCGTTTCTCTTGACCAGTCAAAAGACGCTTGGGTGCAAGCCATCAAAGATGACGGCTTGACATGGAAACACGTTTCAGACCTCAAATATTGGCAAAATGAAGCCGCAAAATTATACGGTGTTCAGTCAGTTCCTTTCAATATTTTGCTTGACCCCAAAGGAAAAATCGTAGCGAAAAACTTGCGAGGAGCAGCTTTAGAACAGAAATTAGCGCAGGTATTGAAATAGAAGATTTTTTTGTAATATTGCAGTGCAAAACTAACACCCTCGTATAAAACAACAAGTATTTCATTTTCAATCTCTTATATTTGTGTTAGCGGCGTAACAACAGTTCTCTTTGTATCTTTATGGTCATTAATCTCAACAAAAGATGAGCAAACAGACTTTCGATTTCGAGCGTCCAATTTTTGAATTAGAGAAAAAATTGGAGGAAATGCGAGCATTTGAGGCGAGCAATCAAGTGGACATGCAGGTCCCAATTCAAGAACTAGAAAAGAAAATTCAGGATTTGAAGGAGCAAATATATACAAATCTTAGCCGTTGGCAGCGCGTTCAAATTTCGCGCCACCCCGACCGCCCATATACCTTGGATTACATCGAAAACATTACAACAGAGTTTACGGAACTATTCGGAGACCGTAATGTAAAAGATGATAAGGCAATGATTGGAGGGCTGGCAAAAATTGACGGCAAAGGGGTCATGTTTATTGGGCAACAAAAAGGGCGTGATTTTAAATCTCGTCAGTACCGTAATTTTGGTATGCCTAACCCCGAAGGCTATCGTAAAGCCTTGCGTTTGATGAAAATGGCGGAAAAGTTTGGTTTGCCTGTGGTTTGTTTAATTGACACGCCTGGCGCTTATCCTGGCTTAGAGGCAGAGGAAAGAGGGCAAGGAGAGGCAATTGCACGCAATCTCATGGAAATGGCGGTGCTAAAAGTGCCGATTATTTGCATCGTGATTGGCGAAGGAGCTTCGGGCGGTGCATTGGGCATTGGTATTGGGGATAAAGTGTATATGATGGAAAATACTTGGTATTCTGTCATTTCGCCTGAGTCTTGTTCGAGTATTTTGTGGCGCACTTGGGACCAAAAAGAAGTGGCGGCAGAGGCATTAAAACTCTCGGCAAAAGATAATTTAGGGCTGGGTTTGATTGATGGCATCATTCCTGAACCTTTTGGAGGAGCACACAATGAACCCGAAGCAGCTTATCAAGCTGTAAAAGACCAAATTTTAGCCGACATCGAACTGTTATCTCAAAAAAGTGCGGCAGACTTGGTGAATGAACGCATTGAGAAATTCTCAAATATGGGCGTTTTTTTGGATAAACATTAATTGAGAATATTCAAAAATGAAAAAAATATCTCTGTTTTTCGTGTGTATTTTGCTATTTGCTTTTAGTGCTTGCTCCGATGTCGTTCCGATTTGGACGGACAGCAAAACACTGAATCAAAATTGTTTGAATCATACAGAACCTGAAGAGCTTTTGTTTACCATGAAAGATGCGGGAAATTTTCGCCTCGAAATGGTATTGGAATATTATACCCAAATTTCTCGTTCCTCTTTACCGCTTTTTATTGTGTTCGAGAATTTAGACAACCACCAAATTCAAGAATTTAAGGCTGATATCCTCTTAAAAAAAGAAGGAAAATGGGAGGGGCAACCTAGCGGCTATGGCACAGATTATACCTTAACTTGCAATCCTGTGTCAAAAGTGAAACTCATGCGCGGAAAATATCGCCTACGCATTTATTCAAATGACAAAACAACAGAGAAAATATATGGTATAGTAAGAATGGAAACCCGCTTGTTTGATAGGTAAAAGCGATATGGAAAACGACCAATTACTCCACGAATTTCGCTATTCTTCCCTTTCTCCTTTAGAAAAGTATAAGGTAAAAATGTGGCACATTCTACTCATTGGGCTTGTCCTAATGGTGGTGTGCTGTATTTTTATGTTAATTGCAATGAAAGGGGAAGGTATCTATTACTTCTTAAAAATGATTGTGTTTACTTGCCTCATTTTGGGCGTAGGGGCAGGCATTTTTTTTCCTATTTATCACAATTGGTTGGATAAAAAAAGGAGCAAATACCCCAAAAAAGAGGGAAAAATTGCCTTTTATAAGACTTTTATTCGTGTTAATCCTAGAGAAAAAGAATCTTTGGAGTTAAAATATGAAAAATATGAAAAGTTAGAAAATTTCACGGTGGAACTCTTTCATCATGAAGAGACCTTAATTGGGGTTCAGCTTTCATGGCAAATTGAAAATCAAGTGTTTAAATATTATCCAGAATTAAACTCCGATTTTTTGCTGCGCAAAATGAAAATGGTTCTGGAACATTTGTATGAGAAAAATATTAGCATTAAAGAATATGACAACGAGCGCAAAAAGCCTTATTATTTGTTCACTCCCCTATCATCTGGC
>JBJXHA010000299.1:0-5440 GCA_046160275.1 Bacteroidia bacterium
CCCTGCTAATGACGTATGTACGGGAGCGGTTGACCTCTCTACAGCCTTTGGGCAAGCAGTAGGAACCGTAGTTAATATGGGACCTTATGACAACACAAATGCTACGACAGATGCTTCTGATCCTGCAACAGGTTGGCAGTGTTTTGGAGAGCCTAACGGTAGTGGTTCTGCGCCAACCTTGGAAAACACGCTTTGGTTTACCTTCGTAGGCGATGGTAATCCTTACTTTATCGAAACGGGTACAGGAACAGGTGTTACCAATTACATTGACGATGGTGATACACAATTTGCCTTGTATTCAGGTGCTTGTGGCAGCCTTACTCCTGTTCAATGTAATGAAGACGGACCTAGCGCAACGGCAACTACTTATCCTGCGGGCTTTAATGTAAATACCGTTTCAGGAACGACTTATTATTTAATGGTTGACGGTTTTAATTTTAATGGCGCGATTTCTACTGGGCAATTTTTAATTAAAGTGAAAAAATTGCAAACCATTCCTTGTAATGATCCTGTCGTTACAGTAGGCTCAACTACTAAAAGCAAAAGTACTGTGTGTGCAGGTGACTCGGTAGATATTGTAACTACAGGCGCGGCATCTCCTTTTACAGGTAGTTTTAGCGGAATGTCTTGGGTTATTACAACTGACTCTTTGCAAACAGTGGCAGATTTAGTAGCTCCTGGTGTTTTGGTGGCTTCTTATGGAATTGTTAGCTATCCTGTTGGTGCAACTTACACACGCCGTTTTATTAATAATGGTGCTTTGATTGATGGGGTAAACGTTCCTTATGGAAAATATTACTGGACAGCTTTAGTATATGGAAACGCTGTTGTTAATCCAGCTGGACAAAATAATCCTCCGATTTTCTTGTCAGATTTAAGCTTAGATACTGCTTGCGTGACTTTAGGTGTTTCTCAAGGCGTAATGATTTACGAACCCAATGATCCTGCTTGCGCACCTGTCGTATTGAACAATGACACCTGCTTACAAGCAACTGACATTTCTTCAGGATTTGGTCAAGGCATTGGTACTGTGGTAAATATGGGACCTTATGACAACACAAACGCAACTACAGGCAATGACGATCCTACAACAGGTTGGGCTTGTTTTGGCGAGCCTAATGGCTCTGGTTCTGCTCCTGAATTAAACAATACACAATGGTTTACCTTCGTAGGTGATGGCAATCCTTATTTTATTGAAACAGGAACAGGTGCAGGCGTTACTAATTACATTGACGATGGGGATACTCAATTTGCCTTGTATTCAGGTGCTTGTGGCAGTCTTACTCCAGTTCTATGTAATGAAGATGGACCTAGTGCAACGGCAACTACTTATCCTGCAGGTTTTAATGTAAATACCGTTTCGGGAACTACCTACTTTTTAATGGTTGATGGCTTCTCTTTCAATGGAGCTGTTTCAACAGGTCAATATTTAATCAAAATCAAAAGATTAGCTCCAATTGCTTGTAATGCTGCGACTGTTACTGCTGGTTCAATGACTGCAAATAAAACGAGTGTTTGTGAAAATGATTCCGTAGATTTCGTTACAACAGGTGCATCTTCTCCATTTACAGGTGCTTACAATGGGCTTTCTTGGGTAATTACAACTGACTCTTTGCAAACAGTAGCAGATTTAGTAGCTCCTGGTGTTTTGGTGGCTTCTTATGGTTTAGTTACTTATCCAGTAGGTGCAACTTATACACGCCGTTTCAGAAATGATGGTTCTTTGATTGATGGCGTGAACGTTCCTTATGGAAAATACTATTGGACACAATTAGTGTATGGAAATGCTACTGAAAATCCAAATGCAACCAACATTCCTCCTGTTTTCTTGAGTGATTTGAGCTTGGATACTGCTTGCGTAAAATTAGGTATTTCAAGAGGAGTAATCGTTTATGAGCCAAATGATCCAGCTTGTAATGTAGGGGTAGTAGATGCAAAAGAATTAGGTATTATGAGTGTGTTCCCAATTCCTGCAAAAAATGAAATAAATTTCACTTTTGCAGCAAAACGCAATCAAAACCTACAAGTTCGCATTACTGATGTTGCAGGTCGTGAAGTAATGGCACAAAACTTCAAAGCAGTAAACGGTTCAAATGAATTTACTTTGAATATCAGCGATTTAAATGCAGGTGTTTATTTCCTAAATGTAAATGATGGAGAAAATACAGCAGCACAAAAATTCGTGAAAGAATAAGGAATTTCTTTTTGATAATATTAATTTCAGTAAATTAATTGCACTTAAAATGCCTGTTGTACGGGCTGCTTTAGCTGCCCTCCATTGGCAAAAACTTCGTTTTTGCACTGCTGCGGCAGCTGAAGCAGCCACTACAAAGGTGCGTTTATTTAATTGATTTTAATATTATCAATTCCTACGAGAACATCTGTTTTCGTAGGAATTGATTTTTATTTAAGTACTTTATCAAAAACATTAAGGTTTTTAACCCATTATAAGTAACTGATAATCAATATTTTTAATCATTATCCATTATTACTTATCAATTATTTAAGGTTCAATTACAATTCTAAATCCAATATCAGGTCTTGCTGTATTCGGTGGTTCCCAAGTCCTAAAAGTCGCCGTACAATGGGGTGCAGAGGTAAACCATGAGCCCCCACGCACAATCCTTACACTTGTTTCTTGCTCATTTACAGGGCTTTTTTTGATAGACTGCTTGTAAAACGTAGCCTCATATCCATCTTGGCACCATTCCGCGACATTGCCACTCATGTCATACAAACCCAATGCATTTGCTTGTTTTTTCCCGCCTTCAGTTAGGTTTTTCTTAACCAGCTTGTCATGATACCAAGCTGCGGACAGATTGTCATGATACCAACCTACGGACGAAAGCGTATCACTTCCTGCATACAGAAAACCTTTTTGTGGATTTCCTCCTTTCGCGGCATATTCCCATTCCGCTTCTGTTGGGAGGCGGCACTTTTTTCCCATTTTTTGAGAGAACCACTTACAATAAGCCTGCGCATCATTCCAAGAAACGCGCATTACAGGACAATTATCAGGTTGAGGATGCCATCCTTCCACGTCATTACGCCAATTTATCCCCTTAAATGGATACAAGCCATTTGACATGACATAACTCATTCCTTGTTCTTCTGCATCCGTTTTATACTGCATTTCAGCAGCAAATTCGGCAAATTCGGCTGTTGTTACTTCATATTTGCCCAAATAAAAATCGGGAAGCCAAACTTCATGTGCAGGCTGTTCATTGGGTTCGCAACCTTGTTTTGCTGTGCAGCCCATCGTAAAAGTTCCCCCTTTTACCCTAATAAAGCGTGCGTCCTTGTAAAGACTTGCAGCCATCTCGTTCCCTTGTGGCTTGTAATATAGCCATAACATTGTGCCTGTGACTAAAAAAAAGATAGGCAACACATACCGATTTGTGAAAAAACTTAGAACTTTCATTGTAAAATAGAATTAGTTGAAAATACAAAGATAATGTTTTCGGGTAAATATACAAATTTCTGTATAAATGCTAATTTTTGGCGAAAAAAATACTGAAAAGGCTAAACTTTTAGCGGTAAGATACGTAAAAAACTAAAAATAATCACAATATTTATGAAACAATCACAACGTATTCAAGCAATGCTTGCGCAACTGAATCAAGGCGTTTACGAAAAAGAAGAGGTAATGGCTCTTGCTTTTTTGGCGGCAATTTCTGGCGAAAGCATTTTTCTCTTAGGTGCGCCAGGGGTAGCTAAAAGTTTGATTGCTAGACGATTAAAATTTGCTTTTCATCAGGCAACTTCTTTCGAATATTTGATGAATCGTTTTAGTACGCCTGATGAAATTTTTGGTCCTGTTTCTATTGCGAAATTGAAAAATGAGGACATTTATGAGCGTAAAACACAACAATATTTGCCCGAAGCGCAAGTTGTTTTTTTAGATGAAATTTGGAAAGCGGGTCCCTCGATTCAAAACGCACTTTTGACCGTGTTAAATGAGAAAGTATATAGAAATGGAGCGCAAGAAATCAAATTGCCGATGAAAGCCTTAATTTCCGCTTCAAACGAATTACCCGCAAAAGGAGAAGGCTTAGAGGCACTTTGGGACAGATTTTTGATTCGTTATCTGGTAACAAATATTTCGAATGCAGATAATTTCAGTCAAATGATTAGCGAGGAATTAGATGTTTATGCTGATAATATAGACGAGGAGTTGAAAATTACAGAAGTTGAATATCAAGCCTGGAGCAAAGAAATTTCAACGATTCAAATTCCGCAAGAAGTTTTTCATACAATTTCGGTAATTCGTGAAAAAATCGCAGAATATAATAGCAAAAATGCTGATAATCAAATCTATGTATCTGACCGTAGATGGCGTAAAATTATTCGTATTTTGAGAACTTCTGCCTTTTTGAATGATAGGAAAATCGTAAATTTGATGGATTGTATGTTAATTGCTGCTTGTATTTGGGATTGTCCAACGCAAATCAAAACGATACAAGAAATCTTAGAGCTAACCTTGAAAAAACATTCGTATTCTGTTCAAGTAGATTATGATACGATGAAAATGGTGATTCAAGATTTGGAAAAAGAAATTCAAACTGAAACTACACAGGAAATTCCAATTGAAGGCGAGAGCGAAAGAATTACTTTTGATGGGATGTATTATCAACTCGATGGTTTAGAGGATATTTTAGGCGGAAATCGTATTTCTATTGCCGATTTTAATCGCCGTATGCCAGATAGAGAACTTTTCGTACCTCTATTTGATTCGGAAAATCGTCATGTTAAAAATATCTTCATCAAATCTATTCCTAGAAACAAATCAAGGTTATTGGTTGATATAGACAATTATGGCAATATTGGCACAAAAATGAAAGATATTAGCCGCAAAAATATCAAATTTAAGCAATTCATTTTGCTTTCTCAAGCACAGTTTCAATATGAATATCAAGAAGTTGCACCTAATTTTATGTTTATTGAAGATTGGGATAAAACGATAAATGGAATTTTAAAACAAATTGACTTAGAAATTACCAAAATCGAAAAGTACCGCAAATTGCAAAGTGCGGGAATCAAACAACATCTTTTTGTTCCCGCAAAATATGCCAAATGGATAGAACATAATTTAGTGTTAAACATTGATATTTTGCAAAAAATGAAACTAGATGTTCAATTAATGCAAAGGAAATATCATACACTTTTTGAAAAATCTAACGATTTTGCGAAAGTTGCCTAAGTGAAAAAGAATATTATTCACTAAAACGCATTTTTTTATTGTGTTCTATAAAATGAACACAATAAAAAATGCGTATTTCTATAAGCTGCCTTATTTGAACCCCATTTTTACAAATAATGTAAACCGTTTCTGAATTTCCGTAAATATTTATGACAGATTTCAAGGCGTTAGGTATTTCGGTAGTCCTTCAAATGTAATGCTAACTAAAACCTGTAGCGGCTGCTTTAGCTGCCGCAAAAG
>JBJXHA010000300.1:0-3895 GCA_046160275.1 Bacteroidia bacterium
GCACTATTGAAAGAATACCTAAAAAATATACGTCTTCAATAAACCGAAATGGTATTAGTTTCACCCGTTCCTAACGCAAAAATGCAGTAATATACTCCAAAAACAAAGCAGGATTCTCGGCATGAAGCCAATGCCCAACATTCGGCATAACGGTAAACTGCACTTCGGGAAAATATTGTTGAATTAAGGCGTGGTCTTCGGGTTGAACATATTTCGACTTGCCACCTGAAATAAACAAAGTCGGGCGATACAAAGGCTCAGGACTAACCTCCGCTAAAATGTTGTTGTAACTTGTTACAATCGTAGGCAAATTAAACTTCCAAGTAAATTCATTGTTTTCATTTCTGCCCAAACCTTTGAGCAAAAATTGGCTTGTAGTTACGTCATTTTCAAGATGTTCCATCAAATAAGTTTCCGCCTCTTTTCTCGAAGTAATAAGCGAAAGATTCATGTTTTCTAAGGTTTCCAAAATCAAGGTATGATGCGGCGGATAACTTCTCGGCGACATATCTGCCACGATTAATTTATCTACTTTTTCGGGATGATGCCCTGCAAATTCCATCACAGTTTTGCCTCCCATCGAATGACCTAGCAAATGCGCTTGATAAATGCCTTCGCTCTCCATAAATTCATTCAAATCAGCCGCTAATGCTTGATAATCAAATACTTTACTATGCGGAGAACGCCCATGATTTCGCTGGTCAAGCAAATACACACTGTATTCCTTTTCCAATATGCGCGCGTGCGTTACCCAATTATCGAGCGAACCAAACAAGCCATGCAAAATAATAAGCGCGGGACCTGAACCGTAGCTTTTGTAGTTTAGTTTCATTTTCGATTATAAATAACTCATTTTAAATCATTTAGCGTAGAGCCTAAGCCCTACGCTAAATGATTTAAAATGAAAATACTATTTTTTTTAACTACACCAACCCTCTACTTCCTCTTTCGTAGGATTGGTAAGGTCTAATTTATATTTTTTATTGATACCGCAAACTTCTTGGAAAAGTTTGTTAGGGTTTGCTTCTTTCAAGGCATCAACTGTCCAAAAACCGCTTTTTTGTACCACAGGAATCCATGCTTCGGGAACGCCTGCCGCCATGTATTCTTCTTTCGTAGAATGTTCTTGCGTTTTTTCAGGGCGCATTTGTGGAAAAAACAGCACTTCTTGAATCGTAGGCTGGTTGGCAATAATCATCGTAAGACGGTCAATGCCAATACCGATGCCCGAAGTAGGCGGCATTCCGTACTCTAACGCACGCAAAAAGTCCTCGTCTAACAACATTGCTTCCTCATCGCCACGTTTGCCCAATTCCAATTGATCTTCCAAACGCTCACGTTGGTCAATCGGGTCATTTAACTCAGAATAAGCGTTACAAATTTCTTTTCCATTACAAATTGCCTCAAAACGCTCTACCAAACCTGCTTTGCTGCGGTGTTTTTTGGTAAGTGGGCTCATTTCTACAGGATAATCAGTGATAAAAGTAGGCTGAATAAGTTTGTGTTCTACATGTTCGCCAAAAATCTCATCAATCAATTTCCCTCTTCCCATTGTGTTATCCGTAGCAACGTTTAATGTTTTACAAACTTCACGCATTTGCTCCTCGTTCATTTCTGAAATGTCGTGACCTGTATATTCTTGAATTGCTTCGTACATCGTATAACGTTTCCAAGGACGTTTGAAAGAAATGATGTTTTCGCCCACTTGAACTTCTGTACTGCCTGTTACATCTATGGCAATTTTTTCGACCATTTCCTCCGTCAAATTCATCATCCAATTATAGTCTTTATAAGCTACGTATAATTCGATTTGGGTAAATTCAGGATTATGGAAACGGCTCATGCCTTCATTTCTAAAATCTTTAGAAAATTCATAGACCCCATCAAAACCACCTACGATTAATCGTTTGAGATACAACTCATTAGAAATGCGTAGATACAAAGTCATGTCTAAAGTATTGTGATGCGTTTTGAAAGGACGCGCTGCCGCACCCCCATACAAAGGCTGCAAAATGGGCGTTTCTACTTCCAAATATCCGCGCACATTCAAAAATTCACGCATAGATTGCATGAGTTTTGAGCGTTTTACGAAAGTATCGCGCACTTCGGGATGCAAAATCATATCCAAATAACGCATACGATAACGCGCTTCGGCATCGGTTAAGACATCTGTATAAGCTTTTTCGTCTGATTCTTTGGCAAAAGTAATTGGGCGCAAAATTTTCGTTAAAATAGTGAATTTTTCTACTTTTACCGACTTTTCGCCTGTTTGTGTAAGGAAAGTTTCGCCCTCAATGCCCACAATATCCCCTGTCGAAATCAATCGCTTAAATACTTCATTATAAAGGGTTTTATCTTCATCGGGACAAATTACATCACGATTAAAATAAGTTTGTATTTTTCCTGTCGAATCCATCAACTCTGCAAACGCAGCCTTTCCCATGATGCGCTTACCCGTAATTCGACCTGCTAATGACACCTTTTTGCCCTCCTCAAACGTTTCGAGTAAGGACTCAACCTGTGCAGTTACTACAAATTCAGCCGCAGGATAGGGGTCAATGCCCAAAGCTATCAACTGACGAAGCTCTTCACGGCGCAACAACTCTTGTTCTGAAAGAAATAATTCGTTCATGTTTCGTATTAATCCATTTGAAGGCGCAAAGATAAGAAAATAGAAGGAAAAAGGAAAATCGAAAAGCGGAAATTTACGTTTTTTTACAACTTACACATATCTTCCTTCCGCTTTCCACTTCTCAAAAAGGTGTAAACTCGTCATGCAAAACCAAAACATTCCCCCAACTTTGTCAACTTCTATGAGTTCGTTTAAGACGAGGTGCATAATGATGACAGAGAGCGAGAGGGTAAGCATCATAACGAGTTGCTTATTGAGAGGGTCTTGATATAGGTGGTATAAATGATAGCCTTTGAGGAGCATATATACACACAAGCCTAAGAAAATGAACATTCCAATAAAACCTTGTTCGGAGCAGGTCATAAGGAAGTAATTATGGGTGGTGGATTGTTCCTCATTTTGGCTTACGTAGGTGCGAAAGGCTGCGTCAGCGTATTTTTGATAGGTTTGGTTAAAGGTACTAGGTCCAAAACCCAATAAGGGGCGTGCTTCAACCATATTTTTGGCTGCCACCCAACGATAAAACCGTTCCATGCTGGAAATATCTTTCCCTTCTACGGTAGCGCTTAAATGGTCGCTTACATCGTCATGGTAGATAGTATTGGCGAAATCAGGCGCAAATTTGTAAAAGTTATTGTTGCTAACGAGATAGGTAACAGCAAAAAAAGCAATGACCAAGCCTATATATAGCAATTTATCAAACCATTTGTATTTAATGAAGAAATAGATAAAAGGTAATAATAAGGCGGAACCCCATGCTAAACGCCCATACGTAAAAAACCAACCTATGAGTAAAATGGCTGCACAACCATAAATAAGCATCTTTTTAAGGTTATCGTTTGCATACCATTGACGATAGAACCAAATCCAAGGAAAGAAAAGGCTCAACATCGCACCATAGATTACATGATTGATAAAATAAGGAGAAGGCACGAGGTTGCAGGACTCAAAAGAAAAACCTTCGAGCGAATGTTTATAGGTAGTATAAAGCGAGAAAAAAGTCATGGGAAGCCCAAAACACCAAAAAATTAGGCGGAAATCTTCACGTTTTTGAAGAATGTGTTCGGTTGTATAGACAAAAGCTACCAAGTACCAAATTTTGGCAAGTAGGTATTTGGTAGAGCGAAAGGGCATTTCAGAGTAAAAAGTGGTGATAAGTGTCCAAAAGAGTAAGACAATGAGCCAGATATGATAGGGATAAATTTTTCTTTGGGTGGAAAATTGCTTTGCTGCAAGTACATTTAACAGAAAAATAAGCAAAAA
>JBJXHA010000301.1:0-2943 GCA_046160275.1 Bacteroidia bacterium
AATGTAATGCTGTACGGGCTGCTTTAGCTGCCCGATAACTTGCAAAAACTTCGTTTTTGCGCTTTTGCGGCAGCTAAAGCAGCCGCTACAGGTTTTAGTTAGCATTACATTTGAAGGACTACCAAAAGTTGAAATCATAATTGAGCCAAAATGAATTATAAGTTAAAAATAATGCATTTAAAGCGAGTTTGCCAAAAACACGGCGCAAAATAAATAACTTTAAAAAAAAATTCTCAAATAAAAATCTAAAAGGGTATTTGCTTGATAGTCAGGGTTTTACTCCTGATAACTGTTTACTGTTAATTGTTCACTGATTATGTTCGACACCTCAAAAAAAAATACACTGTTAGGTTTTTGCTTATTTGGCTCGTTTGGGCTTGCGGTGGAAATTTTCTTTTCCGCCTTTAAAAGCAATTATGACAAATATGCCTTGGGAGAAGCCCTAGATTTTGGCTTGACAGGGCAAAGTTATGTGTGGATGTTCCCCATTTATGGGTCAGCTTTTTTGCTCATGGATTTTTTCTTTCCTATTGTAAAACAAAAAGTCCCTCAATTATTTGCAAGGATTCCTCTTTTTATCTTGGTAATTTTTTTCATTGAATACTTGGCAGGTTTTGTTTTGCAGCAACTTACAGGGAAATGCCCATGGGAATATCATAGTCCCTATAGTGTTCATGGGTATATCAATCTTGCTTATACTCCTTTTTGGGTAGTTTTTGCCATAGGATTAGAGCGAGTATATGAAAAGACGGTAGTGTTTATTCGGAGGTAGGAGGAAAAGCAAAAGCCAGTCTAAACAGTTCAGAACTCTTCGAAGAGTTCTGAACTGTTTAGACTGTCCCTTTCCCCCTATTTCAATGCCTCTGCAGCTTCTACAAACTTTAAGAACTCGCTGCGGTAGCCGTTTTTGTCGTAGTTGCGTGCTTTATCTGCCCATTCTTTTACTTTGGCGTAGGAGGTAGTGCCTTTGAATTTTGAATCTCGTAACAACATTCCACTACTTGCTACTGCTGCTGCAAAACGCAAATTTTCGGAAGCATTTTCAAAGTTTGTTCCTTTGTCCACAACATCAATGGAAATGAGTTTGCTTTTATCTTCGCTCGGCTCTTTGTAACGGAAATTAATTTGCAAAGAACGAATGTCTCCCCCTTTTCCCGTAGAGGTGCGCTGCGTTGGAATGACTTCATACAGAGCCGTTAAGGATTGACCTGCACTCAAATCACCCGCATCTTTTTTATCATTCGCAAAATCTTCTTTATTCAATTTACGATTTTCGTAGCCAATTAAACGATAATCGGAAATAATTTCAGGATTAAACTCAATTTGGATTTTTACATCTTTTGCTACCGTAAAAAACTTATCAAATTCTTCGACAAAGATTTTTTGCGCATCGGCCTCTTTGTTCAAATATTCATAAATTCCATTGCCATGGTCAGCTAATGCCTCTAAACCTGCATCGTTGTAATTGCCTGTTCCACAACCTAATACAGATAAAAATACACCACTTTCTCTTTGCTTTTCAATCAATTTTATGAGGTCTTCACGGCTCGAAACGCCCACATTAAAATCGCCATCTGTTACTAACACCACACGATTGTTGGCATAAGGCACAAAATGCTTGCTCGCAATTTCGTAGGCAGTTAAAATTCCCTTCGCGCCATTTGTACTGCCACCATCTTTCAATCCGCGCAAATGTTTTAAGATTTTTTCTTTCTCTTTTACGGGGGTTGCATCAAGTTCTAAGCGATCTGCGCCCGCATAAGTAACAATTGCCACCTTGTCATCAGGCGAAAGTTCATTGACGAGCATTTCTAAGCCTTTTTTTACCAAACGTAATTCCTCCGACATCGAACCTGAAACATCAATCAAAAATACAAGATTAGAATAAGGTTTTTGATTTGTGGCATAATTTTTCCCTTTGAACCCAATGCGTACTAATTTATGTGCATTATCCCAAGGGCAACTGCTCACCTCTCCATCAACAAAAATAGGGCTCTTGTCTTTAGGATTAGGATAATCATAACTAAAATAATTAATCATTTCCTCCAAACGCACCGCATCTTGTGGCGGTTTTTGATGATAATCCATCACATAACGCTTGATATTCGTGTAGGCTGCGCCATCGGCATCTATGGAAAAAGTAGAAAATGGATTTTCTGAAGAAGAAAGAAATTCATTTTCGATAAAAGGCTCATATTGTTCGCCTGTTACGGGCTCTTTGGGCTTTTCTTCTACAATCACCGTATCAGGTAGCCCGCCTGGTACTTTTGAAGGGCGAATTTCCATCACTTTTGCGGGCTCTTTCACAACCTGCTTTGTAACAGTTGTATATTCACCTGGCACTACTACTAAACACATCACTCGTGCGTCATCAGGGTTTGCAGACAAGGCATTCGGGTCTTTTTTGCCCTTTTCCCAGCGTGTAACAGGCACCTGCTCGGTTCTTGTTTCATACACAGGCGGAATGGCGATTTTTTGCACTCCATTTTCATTACTGACGACAGGTTCAGACTTGATAACAGGCTTAGGCTGAGGAGAGGGCAACATATCAGGATAAACAGTTTTCTTCGACGTAGTTGAAGAAGAATTCATATTCCCACCCAACTGAGCATAACCTGAACTACTTACTGTACCTGTAATAATAGGTGTGGTAGTTGTGGGGGCAGGGGAGGGCATATTAGTAGGAGCAGGGCTATTTCCCGAAGCAGCTCTCTCCTCAAATCCCTTCGTATTCTTGGTAGGAGCATAAATCACATTTTTTTGTGTAGAATGGCAACCTTCCCAAAATAACATAGCTCCAAAGAGCGTAAAAGCGATGAAAATCAATTGTTTTTTGTCCATGGTAAAATAAATTAGTATCAGTGAACAATTAGTAGTAAACAGTTATCAGAAGTAGAAGTTTGACTATCAAGTAAATACACTTTTTAAGTTAGTAACTTATTT
>JBJXHA010000302.1:0-5101 GCA_046160275.1 Bacteroidia bacterium
AATGTAATGCTAACTAAAACCTGTAGCGGCTGCTTTAGCTGCCGCAAAAGCGCAAAAACGAAGTTTTTGCAAGTTATCGGGCAGCTAAAGCAGCCCGTACAGCATTACATTTATGCCACTACCCTTATTTTGTATCATTTTGCGCGTTTCTTAATTATGGGAAAAATATACAATGTATGAACAAGTATTATTTATCCCTCCTCGCAATCTTATGCGGCTTTACTGTTACTTATAGCCAGCAAAACGTTCAGTTAGATAGTGTTGACTATTATTTAGGGAAGCATTATTCCATCGTTCATTCCCAAACTAAGGGGAAAGTTTTGGTAAATCCTATGATTTATGGTGTGCTAAACACAAAAGGCGATACGATTTTGCCTTTTATCTATCAAAGAGTTGCAGCAATCCCCACAGGGGGTTCGTCGAATTACTTTGAAGTAGTAAATCAAGCAGGGAAAATTGCCTTGTTTGATGAAAACTTTCGCTCCCTTACAGGTTTTATTTACGAAGAAATTAAAGTAGTTTACGGCATTGCTTGGCTAAAAAAAGGCGAGAAATATGATGCTTACCACTTGGCTACGCGAAAATTTGCCTCCATGAGTTTTGACTATAATTGCCCTTTTGCTTCTTGCAATTTATGTCATGGGCAGTACCAAAATGTTGTAACGGAATATTGGAATTGTGTGCCTTTTCGAAAAGATTCTTTAACTTATTTGTATAATTTCAGAACGGATAAGGTAAGTGAAGGTTTTTCTTCCCTTACTTTATACACACCTTGTGATGACACAGTCAGCAAGGTGCAAGCCCTCGTTCAGAAAAAAGGAAAATTCGGTTTGTTAGATTTAGCTACGTTTGAACTTAGTCTGCCTTGCAAATTTGAGGGAATTGGGAGAGATAATGTTTCTAAAGGTACGATTACTTATTTACGAGATACAAGCACTTATTACAGCGAAAAAGGGGAGATTTTGTATCAGAGATATGGAAAAGGCAAAATTGTTTCGCGCTCAAAATTCCATTATCAGGTAAATACCTTGCCTTCAACCCGTAAAGCACAATTTTATGATTTACAGGGAAAATTGGTTTCGCAAGATACTTTTGAACAAGTTTATTCCTTAAAAACAGGCGAATTGTTAGCGATAAAACAGCAATATCTAACCCAAAAAATCCCGAACCCGAATAAAAATAACCCTACACAACCTGTCGTTGCGAATGGACAAGGCATAAATATGGGCTTTTGCGAAAAAGATAACAGCCCAGATTCTGTATTTACCAATGAACTAACGCAGAAAGCTGTGAAATTAGATTCGCTAGGCAATGCCGAAAACTTAGGTACATTTGATTATCATTTCGAGGTGAAAAATGAATACGCAGCCCCTTATGATGCTTCCGCCTATTCCATTTTTTTATTTTCAGAAAAAAGGAGGGAACAGCGTATTTTGGATAATACAGGAAATTGGTTTGCTAAGTTAGGAGAATATGACAACATCGAGAAACCAGGAAATCACTATATTTTAACCAAAAACAAGAAGTTTGCTTTATATAGTGCTGATTTACAACCTTTATCCTCTTTTAAATACGATAGCCTTTATCTTTTTGATTCTAAAAGGGAATGGGATTATGGAGGGAATAATACCTTTATTGCCCAGCAAAAAGATACTTTTACGGTTTTCTTTTATGACGGAAAAGACTTTAAACATTTTCCAATTCCCGACTGTGATAGCATTCAACCCGTAGAACATTATAGTAAAGAGGTTATCGTTTTCAAAAATGGGAAACAAGGGCTTTACGATATAGAAGGAAAAAGAATTGTACCGCCGCTTTATCAACACATTGACACCCGTAATATCTATAACTGGACTTTTATTGCCATTGATTCGGGACAACATAAGGTCATTTACTCCTACTTCAAAGGCAGGATTTTCGCGGCAAAGGCGGAGAATGTAGTAGCCATTAGTCACCTTAAATTGATGCTAATACAAGATGATAAAGCATTTATTATCAGCCCATTGGGGGAAATTCTGAAAACCATTGACCTTACTATTCCTTTCAATAAAAAGATAGTGGAGGACATAAATAACGAAGATAGCCCCGTCTTTTTTGAGTATAAAGGAAAACAAGGGTTAATTTTTAGCCATGATACCATGAGCATTTCCGAATATGATGAAATTGAAATTGTAATGACAAGACAGGGAGAAGACCAGCATTTTACCCGTTTATTTCAATGTAAAAAAGCCGATAAAATCATTTACTTCGATGATGCTGGAAACCAAGTAGAACCGCCTAGCCTACGCTATACAAGTACGCAAATAGATTCTACCGAAAATTACCAAAAACAACATATTCTTGTTAATAATTATATCATTATCAAGTCGGAGGCGAAATACGGCTATATTGATTCACTGGGAAAAACGCTTATTCCTTTTGAATATGATGCAATTGGTGCTGTGCAATGGGGGCAAATGGCTCTCCCTTTCCTCATTGCCTCAAAAAATAAGAAAATAAACCTATTCGATTTAAAAGGCAAGCTTATACTCCAAAATTTGGACTATGCTATCCAAATAAACGATGTTATATCTGCCCTTAAAAATGGGAAATTGGGGCTTATAGATGCAAAAGGTAATGTTACAGTTCCCTTTGAATATGAAACACTTAGTGGGATTTCTGAGGGTGTATATTTAGCCCAAAAAGCAGGAAAATATGGCTTTATTGATGCTAAAAATCAAGTGATTGAGCCGTTGAAATATAAAAATTTAGCTTATCCCTTTTCTTTGAATACGAATGATATTGATACGGATTATTATATTTTTAAAGAAAAAGGCAAATACCTTGTTTTTAATGAATATGGCAAGAAATGCGAGGTCTTTTCAGCCCCTCCCAAGGTATGCCACTTTATTAAAGAGGGTATAATTTCAAAATTTTTACTGGTAAAAACACAAAAATATCAACATAGTGAAAGTGGCAAACGCCTGCCCAAAGGCATATATATTGAAAATGCGGCAGGTGATATGTATATTACTACCAATAAATTGCCTTTGCTCAACGACAATTTAGGAGAAGATAATATTATAGAAATAACTGATAATCAAATACCTAGTAAAAGTAAGGCAGGGTTAATAGACATAAATGGTACTGTTTTATTGGAAATGAAATATGATTATGTTCGACTTCTCAATAATAAGAGCGTAAACTTATTCCTATTTGGAAAAGGAAATCAAGTAGGAGTTTATAATGCGCATTTACGCAAAATCGTAGTTCCTTTGCAAGAAATACGGCTAGAGGAACAAACAGGTTTTAATCTTCCTGCAACAAAATACCTTTATGCCGTTAAAAATAATCGTTATGCTGTATGGGACACGAATTTTCAAGAGCTAATTCCTGCGCTGTATGAATCTATCGTGTATGTAGGAAATGATAAATTTGTGGCATTAAAAGATAAAAAGTGTGGCGTAATCAATGCACAAAATCAAGTGTTGATACCTTTTAAATATGATGGCATTTCACAATTTGCCCCCAATGTTTATTCCGTAAAATTAGACTGTAAATATGGTATTGTAAATGAAAAAGATAGCATACTTAAACCCATTGAATATGAGCTAATTACAAACATGGGCTACCACTTGTCCCTACAAAAAGAGAAAAATAAAGAATCTTTTTCTCTTCTCGAAAAATTGAGAAATACAAGGTGGGAGAAACACAGTATTAGCCCGTTTCTGAATAAAAAACGAGAAATTATGGGCTATTTGGCAGCGAATGATACGTTATTATATCATTGCCTTGATACAAATTTTCAGGAAATATTGCCCAAAACTTATCGTTCTGTGATATGCAAGGGCGAGTATTTACTGGCGCTTAGGTTTGAAAATGGAAAAACCACTCAGATAGAAGTATATGATTTAACGGGTAAAAAATATGATTTTCCTGAATTTACACGCCTCCTCTATTACAATAATGATAGTCCCTATCGTGCCGATTTTGTCTATGAAAAAGACGGTAAACGCTATTTTGTATATCCCAAAGGGGTAATAAAGTGCTGGGATTGAGTGAGATGTGTCATCTATTTTGCTTTTTCCCTTCATGCTTTCTCTTTTTCTCTTTTCACACAAAAAAAGCTATCTTTGTATTTCCTTTTTTCCTTCAAAACAAAATAAAATATCATGCAAAGAAGCATTATTATCGGGGACATTCATGGCTGCTATGACGAGTTGCAGCAATTATTAGCAAAAGTTCAATTTTCAGAACAAGATGTATTGATATCAGTGGGTGACATTGTGGATAGGGGCGCGGATTCTGTAAAAGTGTATGAATTTTTGCGAAGTCTGCCTAATTGCAAAGTGTTAATGGGGAATCATGAGCGAAAACATTTGCGCGGGGTGCTTTCTTTTGGGCAGGAAATCGTAAAACTGCAATTTGGGGAAGGCTATGCGGACTTTGTGGCTTGGCTGAAAACAGTTAACTATTACCTCGAAACGGAGGAGGCGATTATTGTTCATGCTGCCGTAGAAAATGGCGTGGAAATGGCAAATCAGCGAGAAGATGTATTGGCGGGTACGACTGCGGGCGAAAAATATTTGCAAAAATTATACGGGGAGGAATATTGGACGGAACATTATACAGGAGAAAAGCCTGTCATTTTTGGGCATCATGTTGTGGGTGATGAGGCAAAAAAATATGGCAAAAATGTGTATGGCATTGATACAGGGGCTTGTCATGGTGGATATTTGACTGCGCTCATTTTGCCTACTTTTGAAATTGTTTCGGTAAAAGCAGCAAAAGATTATTGGAAAGAGGAGTTGGTAAAATGGCAGGTGCCTGTGATGGAAGCAAAGCCTTGGAAAACCTATAAGTGGCAAAAAATTCAAGAAATTTTGACTGAATATGCCGATTTCCCAAACCCTGAGTTACAAACATTTCTTCAAGCCAAAAAGACTTGGGTGGAAAACCTACACGCACAATCTTCGTGGATAATAGCCCAAGTAGAAGCAAAGTTGCAAGCCTTAGTGAATGAATTTGGCGAGCATGACTTTAAAAAAGTAGCACAAAAATTTTCGTACGCCACCTTATTATTTAATGCACACAAAGGCAGTCTTTCCCACGAAACCTTGCT
>JBJXHA010000303.1:0-3107 GCA_046160275.1 Bacteroidia bacterium
AATGTAATGCTAACTAAAACCTGTAGCGGCTGCTTTAGCTGCCGCAAAAGCGCAAAAACGAAGTTTTTGCAAGTTATCGGGCAGCTAAAGCAGCCCGTACAGCATTACATTTATGCCACTACCCTTAGATTATGTTTAAATTTTAAAAAACTGAAAACCTGCACTTTACCCACTCATTTAATTCAGAAGAATCTACACAACCATAGTTTTAAAATGTTAGTTGTGTAGATTCTTCTGAATTGAAAAATAAGAGCTTGATAATCAAGTATCTAAAATTCAAACATACTCTTATAGTAAAGAACTATAAACCACTCTTTTCACATTTATCAACATTTTATTATGGAAACATTTCAACTTTTTAAAGCGCGCGGCATAGGCGAAACCATTAGTGATGCTTTTTCTATCTTCAAACAAGAAGTATTTAAAGCCAAATTTTTAAAGGTAATCGTCCCTATTTCGGCAGTATTGGGCATTGCAACAGGCTATTTCGCAAAAGAGACTAGCAGTTCATTCCTTGATGCAATAAAAAAGATGGTAGCAAATGGTGGAGGGTCATTTGCTGAAATTATTAGAGAGTTAGCCGCAACGCAACAAGCCGCCTCATCTGCAAGCGATTACCTTTCAGGCATGGTCTTACTTTCCTTTCTTACCCTATTTTTCAGGCTTATGCTTTCTTGCTTTTCATTTCGCTATGTTGCAGAAGCCAGTAAAGGAAGCGAAATAGACGAAGATGATGCCAATACTTTCTTTTTCAAAGATTTAGGTTGGTATATTGGATATAGTGTCTTGCTTGTGATAGCACTATTTGCTGCAAGTTTCTTGTCTATCTTTGCAATAGGGCTCTTTGCTATGATACATAAGGCACTAAGTATATTAGCAGGTGTTGCGTTTATGTGTGTATCTGTTTATTACCTAGTTAGTTTTCTTACCTCTTTTTGGCCTATTTGCTTTATCGAAGACCAAACATTTGGTGCTGCCATTCGGCGAAGCGGCAACTTGATGCAAGGACATTTTTGGGAAACGATTATTTTAGGAATCGTGATATTTTTGGTAATGTTAGGAATAGGGATTGCCTCATTAGTAGTAAATAGTCTTGTTGTTTATAGCTTATCACTCATTAGCAATACTTTAGCGATTCTAGTAGGGCAAGTCGTACAACTCATCATCTCCTCGGCAACCACCATCTTTTCAACTTTTATCGTTATTTTATGGTATGGAAACCTTAGACACGAGTTTGAAGGAATCACTTCACATGATGGCTACGATACTTTGATAGAGAAAATCGGAGAAGAGGAAGGATAGGCAATAAAAAAGTATAACACGCGAAACAATTGCCTTTTCAAAGAAAGTATGTACCTTTGTGTATCAATTTTCTATTCAAAAGAGGCTGTCTAAAAAGTTCGCAACTCTTCGAAGAGTTGCGAACTTTTTACATAGAACATAATAAAAAAACAATTCCGAACAGTTTTATCGCTTTTTTAGCTCGTCTTAATTAAAAAATGAGATATATTTTATTTGCTTGGTTACTGATTTACTTACTTTTTCCTACGCATAATTCTACCTTAGATGCGTGGCAGTATGCCGCAGACATTCGGCATGGGAATGATTTGTTTTCGCCACATCATTTGCTCTACAATGCCATGGGTTTTGTGGTTTACCAACTGCTGCAAGGCTTGGGAATTAAATGTAGTGCCTTAGCAATGATGAAAGCCCTTAATGCCCTCTTTTCTGTAGGAATTTTGGCAATTTGGGCAGAAATTTGGAAAAAGTCAGGCAAAAGTACGCAAGAAATTATGGCATACTTATTCGTTGCTGGCGCGACCTTTGGCTTATGGCGATTTGCCACAGAAAACGAAAACTACATTGTTCCTATCTTTTTTTCGAGTTTAGGGAGCTTTTTTGCCTTCGCTAATTTACAAACAAATGCCCCATTTCAAAACAAAAACATCTTGTTGAGTAGCTTTTGGGCAGCAGTTGCCTGTCTTTTTCATCAAATTCATTTTTGGTGGTGGCTGGGCTTGGCAATTGGCTATTTGTATAAAGGAATCAGTTGTTCCTTTCCTACCAAAACGCTAGTGCAAAAAGCAGCCCTTTACCTATTGCCTGCTTTTTTAGTGCCAATCACTTATTTATTAGTCGTTTATACCCAAACAGGCAATTACGACCTTTCCAGCCTAATGCGATTTGTATTACATGACTTTTATACAGGGAATGTTACCATGACCTTTGGTTTCAAGCATTTGCTGATGACGGGCATTAATTTCACGCGCTCCTTTATTCAACTACATGGGATTATGTTGCAGCAGTTCCACAGCTCTTTTTTATGGGCATTGCCTGCTGTTGTATTTGTAGGAATAGGCTTATATCTTTTTTCCTTTTTACCTAGTATCTCCCCCATTAGTTCCTTAAATAACTATGGAAAAACACACCTTTTAATTGCTATTTTGCATTTCTTGTTTGCCATTTACTCCGTAGGAAACGCCGAATTTATGGTCATGCTTCCTTTATTATTGCTTTTCTTAATTAGTTTAAAGTGGCAAATTCCCCTAAAACCTTTATATTTACTAGGGATTTCCTTATTTGTTTGGAATTTCAGTTACGGCATTTTCCCCAATTATTATTGGGAATTTCAAACCGATGCCAAATGGGATAAGCAGATGCTAGAAAATCCGCAAAACTTATACGTCTTATGCAACCGCCCGAATGTCGAAAATCGTTTATACTATCATACAGGGCAAATTCGCGTACCTAATTTGGTTAACTCGGCAAATATTTTACATTTTAAAGGGCAAACAGACAGCCTTTTGCGCAAAAAAATTGACAGTACCTTTTCCGCAAGTGGCAAAGTATTTACCAATGCCCTACACTATCAACCTACTTGGTCGCGCGAAAAAATCATGATGGAAGACAAAGAACCCCCCTTTTTCCAAGCCTATCCCCAACACATCAAACACGACAGCAGCCACAGTTTTACGGCTACGATGTATTTGATAGAGGTGTTGAGGAAGTGAGGAAATTTCTCACAAAATCAAGCAAGGAAGGAGGTTTTTTGTTTTTGGGAGGGGATTCTCGCATTTGCCCCACACTATGGTCTTTAGATGTAGCAT
>JBJXHA010000304.1:0-3059 GCA_046160275.1 Bacteroidia bacterium
ACAAATGTAATGCTGAGTAAAACCTGTAGCGGCTGCTTTAGCTGCCGTATCAGCGCAAAAACGAAGTTTTTGCCAATGGTGGGCAGCTGAAGCAGCCCGTACAACCTTACATTTTTGCCACTACCAATTAGTTTATGTTATTGTTTTTTACTCAAAGTATTTATAATAAGTAAGTTAATGTCATTTTCCATTCTCAATTATTAATTATCCATTACATACTTTGTGAAACTTGGAGATAAAAAACATGCAAGTAACCTATTCTCAATCCATTAAAATTTAAACCTCTATTATGTATAACGAGTTAAAATACTGGTATTTGCGCGACCATCGCCTTTTTGGGGTGTTAAGTAACGAGCAATTAAAGCAGTTATGTGTCATTACTAATTATAAAAAAGCAAAAAAAGGGGAGATCATTTATTTAGGAGAGAGTGAAAAACCAAGGATTTATTTTTTAAAAAAAGGGAACATCAAAATCACAGAAATAGATGAAGAAGGCAATGAAATGATTCGGGAAATCTTGCAAAAAGGGGATATTTTTGGAGAATTGAGCCTTTCCTCTGTTTCCACAGGCAATGAAGTAGCCCAAGTGTTAAGTGCTGATGTGGCGATTTGTAGTTTTTTGGTAGAAGATTTTGAAAAAGTCATGCAAAAATACCCCGAACTTGCCGTTTCTTATATTAAAATGGTAGGCTTTAAATTCAAACGCCTCACAAATAGTTATACCAACCTCGTTCAAAAAGATGCAAGAACACGTCTCGTTCATTTTTTGAAAGATTGGGCAAAGCGCGAAGGAACTTTTGATGGGGAAAAAGTAACCTTACAAAACTACTTAACACAATACGATATAGCACGAATTATTTGCACCTCACGCCAAACCGCCACTCAACTACTCAATGACCTCGAAACGCTCGGCATTTTGCAGTACAATCGAAAAGAAATTATGATTCCGAACCTCTCCTTGTTAAAATAAAAATCAAATTTTACCTCAAAGTGTCAGCCACCTGACATTTCCTTTCTGCAAAGACCTTTACCTTTGTATTCATAATTCATTGTTTATTATCTAGCTCCTAACTCATGATGTTTTTTGCGTAAATAAATGATAATGAATTTTCTAATCTAAATTTCCCATTCTCAATTCTTCATTTTTTGCTATTTATGACTAAGTATTTTTTGTTTTTTTTCGCCATGTTTCTTTGCTTATCCACTTCATTTGGGCAATCAGAAGCAAGCAAAAGGCTCAAGCAATTCAATGTAGCAAACAAATTGGCGATTCAAGGTTATGACCCTGTGGCATACTTCAAACAAGGGAAAGCCGTAAAAGGAAGCGCGACTCATGCTGCTACTGTCGAAGGAGTTGTTTATTATTGCGCCTCTGCTGCCAATAAAGCGGCTTTGCTTGCCAATCCTGCCGCTTACGAGCCTCAATATGGCGGTTGGTGTGCCTACGCAATGGGTGCAAATGGCGAAAAAGTAGAAATTAATCCTCAAACTTTTAAAATTGTAAATGGGAAATTGTATTTGTTTTACAATGCTTATTTCAACAATACGCTAACCCCATGGAACAAAGAGGAAGCAAACTTGAAGAAAAAAGCAGATGTAAATTGGAAAAAGCTTTATTAAATTAGGAACAATTGTTTCGCTTCTTTTTGCCTCGGGAATCAATGTCAATGAAGGCTTTCTTTTTTCCTTAGTAATGACTACCTTTGTAACTAACATTTCGTTAGTGTTTCAATGCAAAACAAAAACTGCCAACCTTCTTTGGTTTCAATTTCAAGATACATCTCTTTAAGATTGGAAACATGAAAAGGGCGGAATCTATTCAGCATCAATCGAAAAATTTAATTATCTATAACCTAAAAAAAATGAAGAATATCATTGTCATTTTCTTGCTAATTTCTTGCTTTTTAGTTTCTCCTAAAGCAAATGCACAACTTGCAAATGGGAGCACTGCCCCTGATTTCACGCTTACTGATATTAACGGAAATGTGCATCATTTGTATGATTATTTGAATCAAGGCAAAACTGTTTTCATTGATTTTTCGGCAGCGCATTGTTCAAGCTGTTGGAATTATCACAATGCGCATCATCTCAAAACTTTGTATGAACAACACGGGCCAACAGGTACAATTTCGCAAGACGTAATTGTTCTTTTTATCGAAGTAGATGCGAATAATGGGCTAAATGAGTTTAACGGCATTTCTGGAAATACACAGGGAAATTGGTTAGCAGGTACGCCTTATCCTTTCCTCAATCCTGAAGGGGCTGACAGAAGTGTGTTTACAGATTATAAGGTGATTTATTACCCGATGGTGTATGGTATTTGCCCTAATAAAAGCATCAAACTTTTAGGTACACAATCAGCGACCTCTCTGTATAATTATGTAAGTGTTTGTGCAGCAAGCGAAATCGAAGACCAGATTTTCCAAAATCTAACAGTATATCCTAATCCTTCCACCAATGAGTTATTTATAAACGGACTTGAAAAAGAGGCAAAATTGGCGGTAACTGACATGATGGGCAAAATCGTATTTACGCAAGATCTAGCAAAAGGAGAAAATCAATTGTTAGTTCCAGCGATTGCAACAGGTATGTATTTTCTTGATATTGAGATAGATGGCGCGAAAAAGCAGTTAAAATGGACGAAAAACTAAGACACGATTTGAATTAAAATTATTACTTGTTTTTCTTTCCTTTCTCACCGTAGTTGGTATATTTGCCAACTACGGTGAACCTATGTTAAAGCGGCTAGTGATGAGGCGTTTGCGTAACATATCTCTTCGAAAATGCACTTATTTTGAATGAACCTTTTCTATCATGGCAAATGTAAATTTCAACAATTGGACTTCCTTGTTCTTGATTGCAGCCCTACAAGGCTTTTTTGTAACACTTTCGTTGCTTTTTTACCCCAAAGGCAATCAAACCGCCAACCGTTTATTAAGCCTGCTCATTGGGTCGTTTTCCGTTTCTTTGCTCTATTACGTAGGCTATTGGACACATTTTAACCAGCAACTTCCCTTTCTACAAGGTTGGGGCGAAGGCATGATTTTATTATTTGGACC
>JBJXHA010000305.1:0-3037 GCA_046160275.1 Bacteroidia bacterium
TTGAGGGAAATATATTGCTTATACATTCTGGCGGAGGAACGGGATTAATGGGGTTTCACCAAATCCTTTGAATAGGATAAAGATTAAGTAATTGATAATTAATAATGGAGAATTGATAATGATTAAAATAATTGATTATCAGTTGCTTATGATGATTCAAAAACCTTAATGCTTTTGGTAAATTACTTAAAAAATCTTTCTTTGTGTAACTTTGTGCTTGAACTTCTTCTACTTTGTGTTTTTTTCTCTTAAAGCAATTTCTTTTTATTTTCCCTCATTCTTAAGAGGAAAAAAATGTAGCTTTTCCACACATTTTGTACATTTTTTTACTCTATTTCCACTTTTATGGTAGCCAAATTCTTTTCCTCATATATCAGTAATTGATATAAACCTTTGGGTAAAGAAGGTAATGTAAAATGTTCATCAGCTTTTTGCCAAAGTTGCTTCCATACTTTTTGCCCATTGAGATTATATAAGATGAGTTGAGCAGGAAAATGTAAAACCGAAGAGGTTTGGAGTTGAAACTGCCCTTGTGTGGGATTTGGGAAAAACACAATTTCTTGATAATCAACAGGATTTGAATTATCAGAGAGAGAAACAGTAAAAACATGGTTCGTTTTACAGCCATTTGCGTCAGTTGCCGTAAGGGTATAAGGTTGCCCATTTTGCAGGCTATCGGCAAGCGTTCCAGCATCTCCATTCGACCATTGATAAGTGTAGGGAGGCGTTCCCCCCAAAGCCGAAGCGGTTGCCATGAGGTTATTAGGGTTTTGAATATTTGGCGTGGCAAGCACAAAGAAAGAATCAGGAGCATGAACAACACCTGTTAAAAAAGTAGCACAATTACTCGAATCAAAGACCAGAACATTATACATTCCAGTCCCTACATTACTAATTTGCGAAGTAGTGTCGCCTATGTCCCAAGTATAATGATAAGGCGGATAATGCGTAAGGTTTTGCAAAGTGATGCTTCCTGTTTGCTCCCCAAAACAAAGTACATCAGTAACAAGCATATCGGCATCGGGACCCAAAGTAGGATTTTCGAGCGCAATTTGCAGAGAAGCCGTACAACCTATACTGTCTGCCACATAAACTTGATAAAAGCCCGCAGTCAAACCAATGGCTACCGTTCCTATTTGTCCAGTGTTCCACGAATAAGAAAAGGGCGGGTATTGCCCATTTGCATAAACGATAATCGCGCCATTGGCAATATTACAATCGGGGTCGGCAGCAGCAATGACACTCAAATTAATAGGCGAACATTGTGCGAAAAGGGACTTATTAACAAAAAACAAGCAAAGGAGCAGTAAAAAATAGTATGTCTTTTTCATTTTCTTATCAAAAAGGCAAACATAACTATCCTTTTCGAACTTTTCTATGATAAATATCAGTTTTTAGCAGAAGGCGGACAAAAATTTCTCGGTGCAGGCATGAGCCTGACCGAGAAATTGCCTCCATCACAAACATCAAAGGTGTCAACATATAAAGTTATTCTTTTATTACTTTTTGCGTGTGTGAAATTTCGCCTGAACTTACAACAAGCGTATAAATCCCTGATGCAAGTTTGCCGATATTCATTGTGTTCGAGAAAGCTCCTCCCAAAATAGGTAAATTTTGCGTCAGCACCTTTTCTCCTAATACATTATACAAGTTGACAACCGCCATTTCTCCCGCCAAATCATTTGCGACTATTGTTACTTCTTGACTCGCAGGATTAGGATACACTTTTACAATCATTTCATTTTCAACTTCTTCCAAAATCTCTTCCCCTACCTCATTGGTTCTACAAGTAGTACTTAATCTCAAGCCACGCCCCGAAGAAGTTCTGACACAACCATTGGCATAGTCTATTTTTACATAATAAGCCGTTAGCACATTGGTCGCTGTGGCTAGGTAACTACTGTTATTTTGGTTTACGATGAAACTGCTTCCTTTTTTCCATGAATAAGTAGCCACGTCTATCGAAGGCGTAATATTCGCTGTCAATAAGGCAGTAGTACCTTGAGAAGCACAAAGGTTTATAGTCTGAGGCGAAGCAGTTCCATTATATAAAACTGTGGGCTGAGGCGCGTTTTTTACCCAAGCATTTACGCCATTGGAGTTTGGGGACAAACAACCTGCCGCGCTTTTTGCTTTGATGGTATAATTTATGGTAGCATTGGAAGGCGCGGTAATATTTCGGCTGCCCATAGAAGTTGTGGTTGCCCATAATGCGCCATCTCGGTACCAATTCAAATAAGCGGCTCCTGTAACATTTGGCACTAGGGTAATCGTATTACCTTGACAAACCTCTGTAGCAGTAGAAGTGGATAAAGTCGGCACAGAGGGCGCGGCAATTCCTGTTACTACCACTGCATCAGATTTTTGGCAGACTAACCCACCAGCATTTGCAATGGCTTGAGAAACATATACGGTATAAGTATTTGTACCTGAAGGAGTTATAATCGTGGGATTAGAAACTGTAGCACTAGATAAGCCCATCGTTGGATACCAAGAATAGGTATAATTAGCATTATTGACATTCCCTAAATTTGCGGTCGTACCCACACAAGTCGTTCTATCTGTTCCCGCTTGGGCATTGGGTAAGTTTCTAAAACTAATGGCAAAGGTATCTGCATTGGTAATACAAGCATTTACATTTGAAATTCTGACACGATATACCCCCCAACCTGAACTAAGCGTTAAACTACTCCCTACCTGCCCCGCAATATCGGCTCCATTTCTTTGCCACTGGTAATTTGTAACTGACGCGCCCGCAGTGGTTGCTGTTAAGGTAATAGGCGTTCCAACACAAGCTTGCGTAATAGTAGTGATACCGCTTCCAGACGTAATACCACCATTTTGACTAAGTTGAACCGTTGTCCCTTGCGCAACCGTAAACGTAGCAGTAGTGGAGCAACCTATCGCGGTGTAAACAATGCTATTAGAAGCCAATGCCGTTGCTGGGGCAAAAGTAGTAGCAACGTTACCATTTACTGTAAAACTGCCCCCACTTGGAGAACCCGCCAAAGTAACGATAGGTTGATTTGAGCAATAG
>JBJXHA010000306.1:0-12120 GCA_046160275.1 Bacteroidia bacterium
GTGGTTTTGTCTAATTCAGGATAAGAAAAATCCGCCATTATTCGAATAATATTAGTTTGTTGGCGCAAAGCTAAGTTCCAACTATGAGGAGCTACAGTAGCCCTATCAAAGTGAAAAAGATAATCCAAACGGCGATTTGACATACCTGGATACCACTTTAATGCCATTTGATTGAATACGCCCGCAGCTTTTATCGTAGCATCTACCCCATATAAACGATTGTTTTCTGTCAGGGTATAAGAGCCTTCTACTCTCCTCGAAACATAGCCTAAATACCCCTCAATGCTTAGCGAGTTACTAAAACTTCTCTCAACTCCCACATTGACAAAGCCCACCACATTCTTTGCCAAGTTTGTTTTCATAATAAGAGAAGGTTTAAAAGGTTCTGGCTCTTTTTTCTCCTCTTTTTGAGGAGGGTTTATTACGCCTCCCACATTTTTATAGCTTTCGATAAGAGCTGCTGTTTTGGCAACCTCTTTACTTTGGAGCGTTGCCATCCACTCCTTATGGCTTTCTTTTCGCCCATTTGCATACTCAATACGGGCAACTTGCATCACACTTACAGAATGTAAAACTCCTTCTTTTCGCATAAATGTATCATAATCTGCGTATTGGATTTCTGGAGGAAGTACCGATTTTACAATGACAGTTTCGGAAGTACTATCCATAAAGACAAGTTTGTCATAACTTTGTTGCGCGAACAAAGGGAGGCAAAAACAAGCCCAAACCATAAATAAAGCCGTTGATAATTTTGAAAAAGTAAAAAAGAAACGCATATTGTTAAAAATTAATAGATGGAATAAACAGTGAATTTTTGATTCTTACCCCAATCGTGTCTTTCTTTTTCAAAACGTGAGCGAAAATTTTAAAAAACTTGAAAATATTTTTTTCCCCTAAGTCTAATCCACTAAAATAGTTCCCAAACCAGCCTTTCCTAGCAATTTTAACTTTACCCATATTTTCTCTATCTTTGCCCTTAAAATAGAAAAAAATGAAATATCCGATTGGTATTCAGACCTTTGAAACTATCATCGAGGACAACTACCTGTATGTTGACAAAACGAAATCGTTGTATGACTTGATTTCGCAGGGAAAAGTGTATTTTCTTTCTCGCCCTCGCAGGTTTGGCAAATCATTGTTTATTAGTACTTTATCTGCTTTTTTTGAAGGAAAAAAGCAGCTTTTTAAGGGCTTGTATATCGAAGACAAAGTAGAAAAATGGGAAACTTATCCTGTAATTCATATTGCGATGAGTGATATGAGCTTGCGCTCTGATAAATTGCAGGTATCCTTACTTGATATGCTGAATCGAATTGCAAGGCAATATGGCATAACGTTGGTTTCGGAAGGCATCGGCGAAAGGTTTAAAGAACTGATAGAAACTTTATCACAACGTCAAAAAGTGGTAGTGTTGATAGACGAATACGATAAGGCTTTGATAAATTTTATAGATGAAACAGATATTTTTGAGGAAAATCGCAAAATTTTGAAGTCATTTTATGGTGTCTTAAAAGATTGCGACAAATACCTTAAATTCTTGTTTATCACAGGGGTAAGCCGTTTTTCTAAGGTTTCGCTCTTTTCTGATTTAAATAATTTGGTGGATATTAGCATGAAGCCGAATTATTGTGATATTTGTGGCTACACCCAAGCGGATATGCAAAAATATTTCGACACAAGAATAGCAGAAATCGCTGAAAATGAAAACATTACAAAGGAGGAAATGTATGAGAAAATTCGCCAAAAATACAATGGCTATAATTTTAATGGCAAAATTAAAATGTATAATCCATGGTCGGTGCTGAATTTTATGCAAGATGGCGAACTCATTAATTATTGGTTTGAAACAGGAACGCCTTATTTTTTGGCAAAAATGGCAAGTCGCTTTGAAACCAATGTAGAGGGGGCGATTTCTTCGAGAATGGAACTTGGACACTTGCGTTTTGATGATGAGAATTTATCCACTTTGCTTTATCAAACAGGCTATTTGACGATAGATGAAAAGTTAGATGTGGAGCTATTTCGCTTAAAGCATCCCAATCAGGAAGTTTCGGAGTCCTTTCGCTGGTTTTTATTGTCTGAATTTACGCGCAAAGGTGCGGGTGAAATGCAATATGCTTCCCGTTTTATTCGTGAGGCTTTGTTGTTGAAAGATGCCGAAAGGCTGAAAAATACGCTTAATCCTTTTTTTGCGAAAATTCCCTACCAAATTTTCATCAAAGACAAAGAAGCCTATTACCATTCGATTTTGCATTTGATTTTTATGCTATTGCGCTATCAAATTGATTCAGAAGTGGTTACAAATGCAGGGAGAATTGATTCTGTCATTGATAATTTGAATGAAATTTGGATTTTTGAATGTAAACTAGATGAAACTGCGGAAAAGGCATATCAGCAAATTATTGAAAAAAAATATGCCGAACAATATAAAAACACAGGAAAACAAATTTGGGGCTTTGGCGTAAACTTCAACAGCGAACAAAAACAAGTGAACGAAGTGGTAATTCGCCAAATTATTTGATATTTTCTTACTTAACTTTCATTTTTTCGCTCACATTTTTATTGTTAACTACACGATTGTTATGAAAAAGGAGTATGAACGTTTTTCGCAAACACAGATGATAGCCGTTTTGAATGAGGGAACAGAGGCTGTGCAAGATGATGTCATTGCTTATCTGTATAAATATAAAGAAGGCGATGTTTGGAGAGTGTTAAGGGATTTTTTTCAAAAAAAATATTCCCTTACCCTAAAAGATGCTATGCGAGAGGAGTTATTGAGTGATGCCTTGCCTGAGTTAATTTTAGCGTTGAGAAAACGAAAATATAAAGGCGGTACACATCAACAAGGGATGAAAACCCTGATTTCATATTGGGCTACGATTTGTATGCGTGTGAAAAGGAGGCAGGATAACAAAGGCGGAAAGTTTTGGCGAGAGGAGGTAATTTCAATTGAGGGGGAGGAATTTCGCATTTCTGAAGAGAATTTTGAGACCGAAAATGAATGTTTAGAAAAAGCCTTAAAGGATTTACATGAGGAAGACGAAAAAGCGGCTATCTTATTTATTATGAATGATTTAGAGAATAAGGATTACAAAGAAATCGTACAATTCTTGGGAGAAGGAAATGAAACTAATCTTCGTAAATATAAAAGCAGCAAAAAACCCAAATTAAAGGCATTGATTGAAAGATGTTTGGATTTATTATCCGAAAATATGTTTGAAGCAGGGCGTTGAGTGATACGATTTTTATTGAAATAATTTTATGGAACAAAGAATTTTAGCATATTTAGACAATGAGTTAACGGCGGAAGAACTTCGCACGTTTGAGGCAGAAATGGCTGAAAATCAGGAATTAGCAAAAGAAGTAAAGCGTTATCAAAATATGGAGTTACTGCTCAAACATGAGGCAGCTCTGCGCTTGGAAAAAAAAAGGCAAGCCGAAGATAGTGCAAAGCGAATAAAAGAGCGAATAAAAGCATCTCGAAAAATTCCAATTTGGCGTTCCCCCCTCGCCCTTGCTGCTAGCTTTTTTTTATTAGTGGGCTTGGCTTGGTGGCTATTAACTCCCTCAATTTCAATGAATTTGCCTAAAGAAATTTATGGTTCGGAAGCTGCACGTGAGCAGGCGGGTGAAGATGATTACGTGGCTTTGGTACAGTATGCGAAGGATACGGTAAATGCAAAGGAGGAAGGCTTACAAAAAAACATTGCCGAGTTTAGGCGCATACAGGCTAGTTTTGGCAAGGAAAATGGCGCGAGGTATGACACCGTTCAACTCATGGGTGCGGATTTGGAGCTGAAAGTAAAGGAATATGAGAAAGCACTTGCTTATTTGGAGAAAGTAACAAATGTAGCGGACAACAAAATGCAAGCGCTTGTTTATCAGAGATTTACCTATGTTTATTATTTGCAGAAAAATTGTGAGAAAGCAAAGCCTGCTGTCGAAAAATGGCAGGCATTAGCCCCAAATGATGCGCAGTTAAAGCAGGCACAAAAAGCGATAGCAAAGCAATGTAAATAGTCTTTTAGAAAAAGCCAAAAAGTTCGGAACGCCTCTACGCGTTCCGAACTTTTTTAGGCAACATCTTATTCAAGTCTAAACGAAAACATCTCTCCCTATATCCCTGCGATAATATTTCCCTTCAAATTGGATTTTCTCCGCATTGTTAAGAGATTGTTTTACAGCCGTTTGTAAGTCATTGGCAAGCGAACTAATGGCAATTACACGACCGCCACTTGTAACTAACTGCCCGCCTTTTTCTGCCGTTCCAGCATGAAAAAGTAGAGAATTTTCTACTTCTTCCAAGCCTGTCATTTCCTTCCCTTTTTCGTAATGATTGGGATAACCGCCTGAAACCAACATGACTGTAGCACAGTGTTTTTCGCTGATTTCTAGGTTATAACTAGCCAAAGAATGATTCAAAGTTGCTTCAAATAATGCTACCAAATCTGAGGAGATACGTGGCATAACTGCCTCTGTTTCAGGGTCGCCCATGCGACAATTATATTCCAACAAATAAGACTGCTCCTTCACAATCATACAACCTAAGAAAATAAAACCAATAAAAGGAATGTTTTCTTGTTTTAAGCCATGAAGTGTTCGCTGAATCATCTCTGTTTCAATCTTTTGCATCAAATCAGGCGTAGCAAAAGGAACGGGAGAAATCGCACCCATACCGCCCGTATTTAAGCCTATGTCGCCCTCGCCAATTCGCTTATAGTCCTTTGCCGTAGGCAAAATCACATATTCTTCGCCATTTGTTAGCACAAAAACCGACATCTCAATCCCCGCCAAAAACTCCTCGATGACAATCGTCTGCCCAGCATCGCCAAAAGCCGAACCCGAAAGCATTTCTTCAATCGTTGGCACAATTTCTTCCGCTTTTTCACAAATCACAACCCCTTTACCTGCCGCCAAACCACTCGCTTTTATCACCAAAGGCAAGGAAAGGCTTTGCCCAAAAGTAATCGCGTCTTGTATTTGGTTTGCATGAAAAGTAGCATATTTTGCCGTAGGAATGTCATATTTTTGCATAAAAGCCTTCGCAAAAGCTTTAGAACCCTCTAATTCTGCCCCTTTTTGATTAGGTCCGATGACGGGAATTTGATGTTTTCGCAAAAAATCGGGCAAGCCATCTACTAAAGGTTGCTCAGGTCCTACGACCACCATGTGGATATTTTCGGTTTGTATAAACGAAAGTACTGCCTCAAAATCATTCAAAGGAAGTGCGACATTTTCGCCCACACTTTTCGTTCCTGCATTCCCCGGCGCAATAAACAAACGCTCGCATTTTGAAGATTGTGCCATTTTCCAAGCCAAAGCGTGTTCTCTACCGCCAGAGCCAATGAGTAAAATGTTCATATAGATTAATTCGATTTGAATACAAATTTTTTATCCAAGAAAAATTTAATCGTGTAACCAATTGCCAAGCCCAATGCCCAGCCTACGTATAAGGCGTATTCATTACGAAAACACCATTCATATAACTCGGAGAAAGCAAAGAGAAAAAGCGTAGTAAAGCTAGACATCAAGGCATATAAAGAAACGGTTTTTGCCGCTTCTTTTCTTGTTTCTGCCTGATAATCAAATACATATTTTTTATCTAAAAAATATTTCAAAAAAAAGCCGCTTCCAATTCCTGTCAATTTTGCGCTTAGGTCTATCATTTTTTGCCATACAAGCGTCAAGGGTATTCCTTTCATCAGAAAGAAATAATCCAGAACATTTTTTGTAGCAGACATGACGAGGAAATTTAAACCCGCCGCGATAAAAGCAAAGATAAGGTATTTTTTGAGCATGATGTTAATGAAAATTGGGGCGAAATTACGAAACTTTATGCACTCCTGCTGCAATTTCCACAGGATATATTTCGGCAGCATAGCCTATTTTCTGTTCATAGGCTGTTGAAACAAGTGCTATAAAAGCCTCAACCTCCGTTTTTTTGACCAAAGCAATCGCACAACCGCCAAAACCAGCCCCTGTCATGCGTGCGCCAAGGCAACCTGCAGTCTGCTGCGCTGTTTCCACTAAAGTATCTAATTCAATGCCCGAAACCTCATAATCATTTTTCAAAGAAAGGTGAGAAGCGTTCATATTTTGTCCAAATTGTTGCAAATCCGCCAAAGAAGCCAAGCCCGTTCCTGTTTCCAATACACGCGCTTGCTCTGAAATAACGTGCCTTGCTCGCTTATATAGCAGCGCATCTTGCACCATTTCCGTTAACATTGCTTGGTTTGCTGCCGCAAGATGCGGAATCTCATATTTTTTTTGAATCAAAGCCAAAGCCGCCTCACATTCACTTCTCCTTTCATTGTATTTCCCCTCAATAAGCTTGCGCGGCTTGCAAGTATTCATTACAAGTAATTGATAATCAAAAGTTTGAAAAGGAATATCTTGATGAGAAACGGTTGCACAATCTAACAACAAAGCATTTCCTTCTTTACCATTTGCCACCGCATATTGGTCCATAATCCCACAATTTACCCCTATAAATTCGTTTTCTACTTTTTGACATAATAAAGCCAATTCCTTACGCGAAATTTTTTGTCCATGAACCTCATACAAAATAAAAGCAGTCAGCACTTCGATAGCCGCAGAAGAGGATAAACCACTGCTCATCGGCAAGTTACTTTCAAAATGAATTGCCAAACCTTGATGTAAAGGAAACCTTCGATTTATTTCCCGAATAATTCCTTTGGGATAATTTACCCAATCCTCCGTTTTTTTGTATTCAAAATTTTCGTTAATATTGGAGCGAAAAAGCAAAGAAGCATGAGCAGAGCTTAAAATGAGCTGTTTTTCAGGTAAAAACTCAACTTTAGCGGTGATTCCTTTGGAAATTGCGGCAGGTAAGACCCAACCTCCGTTATAATCCAAGTGTTCCCCAATAAGGTTAACGCGCCCTGGCGCAAAATAAAGTTGATACATATTCTTAAATTTCAGTTATTTTTTTGAAAATATGACGTATTGCAACAATCTGCGTGATTTTAGTACAAATATTGCTTTTAACAATACTACACCTTTTTTGCGTATTTTCCACAAATCAAAATATACGCAAAGACAATATTCACCTTGTGTAACTTCCGAATTTTTATTTTTATTCTTAAAATGAAAAAAGTAACCGTTTTATTGTCGTTCTTTCTTTTTTTTGTCGCACCATGGGTAAGCAGTCAATCCATCAAAGGAATGATTACTACGCAAAACAGTAACAAAAGCCCCCTTTCAGAAGTTCAGGTTTTCGTAAAAAATGGCAATTCTGTTTTATCAGATAATGTAGGGAAGTTTGAATTACCTTACACAGATAAAAAAATAGGTGAAATGGTCGTGTTAAGACTGAAAAAGGAAGGGTATCTTGTGTCCCCTCCTTTTGAACGGTCGGCTGTAACACTTTCCGCAGAAACAAGTGATATTATTCCTATTTCCGCAGTAAAAAAAGAAGCTTTCGTAGAAAGATGTAGCCTTTTTCACCATGCGCTAAGACAAGATTTTTTGTCCAAAGCAAATGGAATATCTGCCCAACAACTTCAAACACAACTTAATCAAATGGCAACTGCAGCTACACAACTTACTGCAATAGACCTTGATTATTCGCTCGAAAGTACGAAAAAAGCCTTAGAATTAGCTGTTACTGGTAATATTACAGGTGCCTTAGCAGAAATGAAAGAAGAGGAATTGAAGGGTTTGGTGCAAAAATATACAAATCAAGTAGCTCAAAATCAGAAGTTTGTAGAAATTGGGAATGGGAAACTCATGAGCCGACAAGAAGCAAAAAAACAGTTAACTACGGCTTATCTTGCCAAAGCTATTTTGCTTCAACAACAAGCTCAATTTGGAGAAGCAGCAAATTGTTTAACAGTAAATATTTCATTGGATAGCACGGATTTTCAGGCAGTTTATGGGCTCGTTCAACATCAAATTTTGTATGAAACGCAAACGACTCCTTTTGCCGAAAAATTATGGAAGGTAGTCAAAAATGAATTGGATAGTGCAAGAGCTTTTTATTTGATAGGCTTGGGAGAAAAAGAAATTGCGAAAAAGATACAGGCTTATCAGCAAGCAAAGGCTTTATTTGAAAAAAATGAATGGCAAAATACGCCAGAATACGCTGCTATCTTACTCACAATTATTCAATTAGACAAAAATACTTTTTCGCAACTTGCACCTTTACTTGAGCAGCAAATTGCAAGGTCTCATTCTTTATATAGCGACATTGCAAGAGAAGTAAGACAAATACGTGCAGAACAAGCGTATCAACAAGGAAAATATGAGGCAGCACTTGTCGAATTTGAGCCATTAAATGCGGAGTATGCCCAATTAATGAATCAAGTGCCGAATTTGGTACATCAAAAATATGCAATGGCTTTGGTAATGAGTAGCATTGTGTATGAAAAATTGGACAAAAATGCTGAACTCGAAAAAACCTTAGTTAGCCTTAAACAGGTATTTAACCCTGCTTTATTAGGCAATGAAAATGCAAAAACCAACCAAGCATATTTGGCAACTTCTTTAGAGCGTTTAGGTAATTTATATGCAAAAAAGAAGCAAGAACAAAATGCAATTAATGAATTGAAAGGTGCAGAGCAGCTGTATTTGCAACTTGTTCAACAAGTTGATACTTCTTATCGTTTCAATCTTTCGCAAATCGAAGGCAAACTTGCAGGTTTATATCTGAGTCAAAATGACGCGAAAAATGCGGAAACTTACCTTCAAAAAGTAGTGAAATCGCAAAAAGGTCAAAAAGGGAATGAACTAGCATTAGGACAAAATTTGCAGTTGTTGGGACGTTTTGCGGAAAACCAAAAAGATTGGAAAAATGCAGCCATTTATTATGCCGAAGCACAAAGCATTTTTGCTCAAAAAGATGCTTTAATCAACTCCAACAACATAAAAACTACGATTGCATGGGCAAATGCACTTACTGAATTAGGCAAAAAACAGGCGGCAGATAGTTTGTATGCTTTCACTGCAAATTTTGATGGGCAAGATGCGGAAACGCAAAATTTGTTGCAAACTACTTGGAAACAACTCGCAAAACGCAAATGGGATACGCTGCAAGTGGAGCAAAGCACGAAATATTTGACCTTACTCCAAAAACAAGCAAAGAAATATCCGAATATGGCAAATGCAAAGCGTACAGAATTTGAGACATTGTATAGTTTATCAGAATTATATAACCAACAAAAACTGTATGAAAAAGCAGACAGTTGTTTGGAGGAATTGATTACCTTGCAAAAAAATGGAAGCACTGCGGCGGCTACGGAAACTGAAGCATTTTTACTTAATGCACAGCTAACATTGGCAAACTCAAAAATGCGGCAGCAAAAATATGAGGAGGTAATTACGTATTTGTTACCGCTTCAAAAGCAATTAAAAGCCTTATCAGAAAAAGAGCCGCTACAATACAAATCTCAATGGATAGATGCCTTAACGCATTTGGGAACTGCCTATGCGAAGCAGCAAAATGTAGCAAAAGCGGACAGTTGCTTGTCTTTTGGCGAAAAACTGTATTTTACCTTAACGCCTGAAGATACAAATTCGCAAGTGGCGATGACGAAATTGTGGTTGGCGTTGGCGGAGGTGAAAATGGGGCAGAAAAAATATGAGGAGGCGGCAAAACCTTTACAAAATGCAAGCAATGTGTTGCAAAATGCAGTTCAAAATAAGCCCAATCAGTATGAAATTTTGTGGGCAAATGTGTTGAAAAAGCGTGCAGATTTGTATGTTCGAGAAAAAAAAGAAAAAGAGGCGAATGCGTATTATCAGAAATCTTTAGCTTTATACGATGGATTTAAAGAGGTAAATTCGGCAGAGCAAAATTTACAACATATCGAATTATTGTTAATCGGAATTGAATATTATCGAGATAATAAGCAGAAAGACAAGGCTTTAGCGGCATTAACAAAAGCCGAAGAATTATTAAAAGCCTGCGCAAATGAAGAAATTTGTAAGAATAATTCAGTGAAAGTAGCGGAGTTATCGAAGAAATTGAAGTAGCAAGTTTTGAATATCTTTTGCCCATAAAATAGAAAAAATAAAAATGCACTAGGGATTTTACTTTAAAAAGTTGAATCCCTAGTGACGGTTAAACAAGTGTAGGGTTGCCCAGCATTTGAGTTGTTCGGCATAAAATAAGGTTTGATTAATGGTTATGAAAAAAAAACAAATATTGTGTTTTTTGAGAAAGAGTAGGAAAAACCTACCTTATACAATTACAGAAGTAATAAGTCCTTACCATCTGCAAATAACCTTCTTGGTTAGGAGGCATATTTTGGTTAGGATAAGCACGTCCTTCCAATTCAAAGCCAATAATACCTTTTAGTGGGTGAAAATACAGCCATTTGATATGCACGCCTTCTACTGCATACTCATATACATTCTCTTTTAACTTTTCGTTATAGCAAGTTTGTATATACATTGGTTCTCCTCCCATAAAACTAGGGAAATCGCGCTGGTTTAGCTTTTTTGGGGAATAAAGTGTATCTTTTGCAGGACAAAACCATCTCACTGGCATAAAATATGAACCCCAATCAGTAATCATCGCCTCTCTTAATTCGCTACTTTTTAGCGTGTCATAAACTGCTTTAAAAGTTAGGTAAGTTTCTTCCAGCAAATAAAATGTTTCATTTTCTATGCTCAAATAAGCAAGTTCTTTTGTTTTAGTGAAAGGCAAACTATCTTTAAGGAGCGAATCTACCTGATACTCAAAACTAATTTTCCGCCAATCTTTATGATATTCCTCAAACAAAACGGGGGTAATTGTTAGCCTAACATTTAGAATGGACAACTCATTACTTTTACAGGAATAAAGATAAACAATTTCCTTCTCGTTTTTGGGCATGAAAATAGGTTGTGACATTAAGCAGGAACAATAAAAGCACAATAAAATAAGGAGTTTCGTTTTCATTATTTTACTTCACAAACAGATGCTTCTTCAAGTTGTTTCATAATATCGTTATATCTTGAATTTCTGTCCCTACTTGGATTATCTCCTCTATAGTATTCAGGATGAGTGATATTAGCGTGCCTATGCTTAGGCGAAGTTTTAGTTTTGCCTGCTCCTTCCGCCGCTTTATAGCTAATATGGCAATACATTTCATGAAACAAAACTTCTGCGAGTATAATCAAGCCTATCCTTTTATCATCAGGGGTAAAACTACCATGATATAAGGCACTCACAAAACTATTGGGGCTTGAAACTAACTCCTTCCTAAAAGCGATAAATGAAAAACACCTATTTGCAGCAGGGTTGATTACCTTGATTTTATGAAATCCCTCAAACATCGCTCTCACTTGCTCTTGTGTAGCACTCAACTCAAATATCCTTTTCGTTTCAGTTGCTTGAAAATCACCAAATTGAAACAAATTGCCATTAATAATATTTTTTATATTTTTTGCTATTGGAAGAGAATAAGCAGGGTTTTCAATGAAAGGGTTTATTTTTTCATCAATTCCTTCCCCCCCCTCAAGATAAATATAAATATCTTCTTTGCAATCGCAACTTTCGCCTACTTTTTGCGTTTTAAAAGCCTTATCGCTACACTTATACATCGTCAACATATCCTTACCTCTTGTTGTTCTTGTTAACAACTGATATGCTTGAACAAAATTATCGTTGGGCTGTGTTTTAATATACTCATCTATTTCAATAGGGACAGCTCCTTTTTTAGAAATAATATATATTCCACCTTTTACTTCTTCATTACTTTGTTGTATGTTAAATTTTCCCCACCTCGCGCCCTTTCCCAAAAACGGCATCTCCAGCACGCTCGTCAACACAGGGCTACGATATGCCAAGCCTACGCCACCATGCTCGTTTGCATTGGGTTCGGGGTAGTCTGCGTGCTTGTCGTTGTTACAGCAACAATTATTTTGCTGCTCGTTGTGCAGCTTTTCCTGAAAAGTGTAGCCAAATTCCTCGTTAGTACTGCCGATATTTGTACTAAGTTTGGATTGTAAGGCATTGCCTTGCAAGTGATTAGGCGGTGTCCAAACGTTCTTTTTTTGCTGCGGTGCGGAATAAGGTGCGTTCTGCATTTGAGAAAGATAGCGATTATACGCCTCATTTTGAGGCACTTCGGGTGCTTCCTCTCTCGTTTTTTTGTGAGAATCTTTTCCTTTATT
>JBJXHA010000307.1:0-16652 GCA_046160275.1 Bacteroidia bacterium
CACCGCCAACGCACGTGTTTTGCGGTGAGGACACCGCTTTATGCGTTTTGGGACTGAGTCTGTCGAAATGAGCGATAGCTGAAATGACGAAAAATGCATTACATTTGGAGGACTGCCTACAAAAGAAAGAGATTATTTTTCACCTAAGCGTTGCATCACTTTTTGGGTAAGTGTGCAAAAGACTAACAAGCGTGAAAATACTTTGAATAAGTGTGATATTTTAAGAGGTGAAATTTCTATGTATAATTATTAACAAAAACTCCCCGTAGGAAAAAATGCCTACGGGGAGTTTTTATTACAAACAGATTCAAACGGTTTTATGATTATCTAACGATGATAAATTTTATATTCCCCCACATTATCTGCCTTATAATTATAGAAAAGTACAGGGTACATTTCTTGCAAATTGGGGAAAAGGTTCGATTTGTCCACGATAAAATCAGGGAGATTTTTTTGAAATTCCTCAAAAATTTCTGCATCAGACTCAAGCTTAGAAATCAAAGTATGACCAGTCCCGCTTGCATAAGGCAAACAATGAAATTTTTGATAGGCAAGACGATAATCTACATATTTCGTTGCACATGTTTTATTCAAATACAAATACAATTCAGGTTTAAATTCCATGAGCCATATTCCTTTACGTGGATAACGCTTTGCAAAATATTTTGTTAGTTCTTCATTTTTGATAATAGGATTGAGGCGTACCACTTCCTTTTTCTTTTGATTTGCAGCAAAAGCTTTGGCTTGTTTTTGAGGTTTATAGCTTTCTATCCAAAAACCAGAGAATACAAAAAAAGAAGGAACAAAACAACCAATGAGCAAAGCGGTACTTAACCCTTTTTGGATTTTAAAGTCAAATACTTTGGTGGCATAAAAAGCCAGAGGTGGCGCGAGCAAAACCCATTCGTGGAGCTGAACTTGCGAAAGCGAAAATAATAAGCCAAACAAACCTGCCACTAACCAAATTAACATGGCTACTTCTAACCGCCTGATTTTCACCAATAAGGTATAATATTTTAGGCGAAAGTAAGTTGCCCCAATAATCGCCAATATCAAAAAGACTCCTTCTACCGCTAAAAAACCAGACAAGGCTCCTTTGGAATCGCGAAAAGGGGCAAAAAAGATTTCATAGCGCAACAAGTCTAATTTATACAGAACGCCCATGTCTAAAAAACCTCCCAAGGAATCGCCCATATATAAAATGAAAAGGCCTAAGCCCAAAACTACGCCTGCTCCTCCCAAAATTGCTAACATTTCATCAAAGGCAGCCCTGCGAATCGTGAGATATAAGACCAGCAATGCCAAAAACATTATCCCCGAAAGGTAAGTCGTTAAGAAGCAAACCATCATCAACATTCCCGCAAACACAAAAGACTGATAATCTGCGTAATTTCGTTCACTGACCTCAATCAAATACATATACGCCATCAGCATCGGCAATAAACTGAACAAAGTGGTGTTCATTTCGAGGGCATACCAAGGCGAGGAGGTTAATAACACCATAAAAACAGGTGCAATGAACGGATATTTATCAAATGGGCGATACTCTGCCATCCAGCCACCAAAATAAGTGGAAAGCAAATAAACGTAAAACACCGTAAATATGCGCATGGCAATGAGCCAAAATTTTCCAAAAAAGAAGGTAAAGAGGCTATAAAACCACACGATTAAGGGTGGTCCCGAAAACCAAACCTCATCATACAAGGTTTTGCCTTGCACAATTTTTTCAGCACAAATACCAAACAAAGACTCGTCTGCTTGGTAATAGTCTGCATGAAAACAGGGAATCCGCAACACAATCGCCAAGACGATGAGCAGAATGTGTAGTGGAAGTGGTATATTTCGTATAACTTTGAACAAAGTGAGGAGGAATTAGATGTGAAATTTGCTGCGAATTTCTATATTTTTGGGCAATAATACTAAATGCTTAGAGAGAAAATTGAAAAAAAGCTGTTTTTTTGAAAAAAAAAGGAAAAAGGCTTTTTGATAAAGGGATTTACGCTCACCTCGCTTGAAAATTTATTTTAGAGAACCAGAGAAAACACTTATCTTTGTGCTATCTATCTATTCAAAAGATGAACGGAAATAAACAACAAGAAGAGTTATTATTAGAAGAAATTAGGAAAATATTGCTTGACCAAGACAGAGAAGTTCAATCCTCTGTGAAGCAAGATGTTGACTTATTAAAAACAGAATTTTTACAAAAAGAAAATTTAGAAAACCGACATTTAGAACCTTATTTTGAAGGAAAAATTACCTACCTACAAAAAAACTTCCCTAAACTTTTTGGACCCTTTTTAGGAACTGCTATCAAAATGCAGATTCGAGATTCGCAAGATGAAATCATTGACGCACTATATCCGATTATTGGGAAATTGGTGCGAAGGTATTTGACCAATGAAATTGAGCGACTGAGTGTGCAAATTGATGAGCGTTTGCAAGAAACGCTTTCGCCAGAGGCTTGGTGGAGGCGGTTTGTGGCTTTCTTTTCGGGCGAAAGGTATGACGAAGGCATTATGAAAAATGTGAGAACCGCAAACCTAGAAGAGATTTTTGTCATTGATAAAGAGTCGGGTTTGCTGTTAGGACACTATTCTTTTAATCAACTGCTTGATGCTGACATGATTGCGGGAATGTTGACGGGCATCAAATCCTTTGTGGAGCAGGCTTTTATGACGGGACCTCAGGAATTGGAGGCGTTAGAATACAGTGGTTACAAAATTGTTGTGAATAATTTTCAACGTTTATACCTAGCTTGCGTAATTAATGGTGCGATGAGTGGCGCGTTTAATACCAAAATTCAAGATGCAGTGTATGATTTTTGTGAAAAAAATAAAATACATGTTCCAGATGATATTTCACGGGAATTTATGGACACTACTTCTGAGCAGTTGAAACAATACTTCCAAGATTTTAATCTCAAAAACTAGCTTTTGCCTAGAATTTTTTGAGTCATTGAGCGATAGCCGAAATGACCTAAAAAGCACCACATTTTTGATACTACCCCAAAATTAGCCTTGCTTCTTAAATTTTCCATGTGCAGAAATCCATTGATTCATCTTTCGTATATTTATCCATAAAAAAATCACGCTAAGTTAAAATACTCCCCTCTTAGATTTTTTGGACAAAAGTGTATCTTTTTTAACATACTTGCATTATGACATTGTAAAAAGCGAAAAGCAAAGTTTATTCAGCGAAAATCAAGTATGAAAATAGCAATACGTATTCATTTTTCTGAAAAATGTGTAACTTGCGACAGTTTCACGAACTAGGCAAGCCTCACTTGTCGGTCGTATCTACAGTCTCTTAAAACGTACCTTTTCTGTATTGTTTTAACCGTAAAATTGATAAAAGACCTTGGCATCGTATCACATCACTAATACTCAACTCGCTGAAGAACAAAAGTGGATTGCAGCTGCTCAAAAAGACCCCCGTCATTTCGGGAAAATCTACGAGTTTTACTATAAACGAATTTACTTGTTTATTTATAAAAGGGTAGAAAATGAAGATGTCTGTGCAGATGTAACTTCGCAAGTGTTTTTGAAAGCCATGACAAACTTGAATAAATTTTCATTTCAAGGTGTCCCGTTTTCGGCATGGCTCTATCGCATTGCTTTGAATGAGGTAAATATGCACTATCGCAACAACAAAAGTCAAGCGACTGAAAGTGTAGAATCTCATCAATTAGCAGAAATGGTAGAGGAAGGCGATGATTTGTTTTCGGAGGACAATGTGCAGAAACTCTTGCAGTTGTTAAAACACCTCCCTCCTGACGACATGAAGTTAATTTCTTTGCGTTTCTTTGAGCAAATGTCGTTTAAGGAAGTCGCAGAAATTTGCGAAATGACAGAAAACAATGCAAAAGTGCGCGTATATCGCATTTTGGAGCGACTCAAAAAACAGTTTGGACCAACAAAAGGTTAGTTTATTTTGACTATTTTTTGAATATAACACAAGAAACTTGAAATTATTAAATACAGTAATAATTAAAATCGGAAATAAGTATAACGTTGATTGATAACTGTTTACTGATAACTGCTAATTGTTTACTGAATTTTCTTATAACAAAAAAATAATGAGCGACTACAAGATTTTTTTAAACCGCAAACAACCTTCTGATGAGGAAATTCAAAAGTCAATGAATTTTGACGCACTTTTGAATCAATATCAGCAGACGGTTGCTTCCCCCAAAGTGATAGAAGTCCCCTTCTATCAACGCCGCTTCGTGTGGTATTCTGCTGCTGCGGTTGTAGTCATGGCAATGGGAATGTTTTGGTGGATGAATACTTCTGTAAATGACGCAAATCAAACACAAGAAGTTGCTAACAATGAAGTGGTTACACCCAACCACGAAACAACAACACCTGTTTCCCCTAAAACAAATCCAGAAACGCCTGTGGTAAAAACGCCTGAAAAAACGCCAACAAAACCAGGGGTTGCTACGATTACAACAACGCCAACTAATCCCGATAAAAAAGACGAGGCAATCATGAGGGTTACTCCTCCAGCAAAAACTTTTAACGCAGATTCTGCCATTGCTGCTTTGCCTGCTTTGCCTCCCAAGCCTGTGGAGCCTGAAAAAGCAACAAGTAAACCGTCTGGTTTTAACTTCAAAAAAGAGGATTTCCCCGACATTGCCGCCTATGATGGCGTATATTGGGCAGTACTTGACCAAAAAATTTCAGATGAATATGACATGACTATCAAAGATGCAAGTGCTGCTGATAAATTGTTCGGGGAAAAAAATAATTGGAATCAAACCTCTGTGAAAAAAGTTTCGGCAAAAGAATATGAGGTGAAACTTGCACGCAAAGATGGCTACAAAGCTACGCTGAAAATGAAACCTGTCTTTTTTGGAGAAGGTTATACCAAAGCCATGACAAAATATCAATCTCTATTGGCGGAGTATAACAAAGCAGTGGAAGAAAGAAAGGCAAAAGAAGCGGAGTTTCGTCAAAAAGCGACTGGCGCTAAATAAGATTTATCAGTTCATCGAAATAGCAAAAGCATTAAGTTAAGGGGATTTGTGAAAACAAGTTCCCTTTTTTTAGAGTTCGGAACTTTCTGAAAAGTTCCGAACTCTAAAAAATAAATTAACATAACAAAATATATGAAATTATCTGAACGCGCAAAAGCTTATGCTACAGATTGTCATGCAAATACGAATCATTTGTATGATGCATATCCTTATAGTTTTCACTTAGCAATGGTGGCAGAAACGGCTGTTTTGTTTTTAGATGAAACTTATAGCGAGGAAGAAAAAGAGTTAATTCTGGCGGCTTGTTGGGCGCATGATACGATAGAGGACACACGCCAAACATATAACGACGTCAAAAATGCGTTGAATGAAGAAGTTGCAGAATTGGTCTATTCCTTGACAAATGAAAAAGGGAAAAATCGCAAGGAAAGGGCAAATGCAAGGTATTATGAAGGAATTAGAAATACAGAACACGCAATTTTTGTGAAATTATGCGATAGAATTGCCAATGTTACGCACTCAAAACGCAATAAAAGCCGTTTGTTTGAGCTGTATCAAAAAGAAAATGCCAACTTTTGCGCACAATTAGGTGAATTTGAAAAATACGACAAATTGTATCAGCACTTGGAAAATTTGTTTGCAGAAGCGGAATAATCGAACTAAATTGGCGGAAGTGATATATATTTTATGGGTAGTGGCAAAAATGTAAAGTTGTACGGGCTGCTTCAGCTGCCCACCATTGGCAAAAACTTCGTTTTTGCGCTGATACGGCAGCTAAAGCAGCCGCTACAGGTTTTACTCAGTATTACATTTGTAGGACTACCATTTTATTTTAGTACAATCTTTTCGTTTCATTGTTTTATGAAAAATATCTTCTTTTTTCTCTTCCTTTGGGGCTTTTCCGTTTCGCTTTTTGCCCAAGCTATTATCCCCGAAGATTATCACAAGATTTTCACTCCGACTTTGAACGTGCAAGCAAATTGGACTAAGGGTGTGAAAACCGAAGACGGAAATTTTCAAACGCAATATTTGAATGTTCAATATAATCACCTTTTGTTTGGGCAAAAGCGTGTGTCTGCTTATACCGTAGTCCCTTCTTTTTTTCGTGTGATGCTCAATACTTCGGCTCGCGTTACGATGCCAAGATTTTCTCCTTTTCCTACACAACACCTTATGATTCAGCCTGCTGTGGGTATTACAGGCTATTATTTTAGGAGAATGAAAAACCTGTTTTTACTAAATGCCAGCACTTTTTTAGGAGAGGATCAATATACCATTATCAACCCTCAACTAAAATGGCGTGCTAATTTTCTCTATCGCCGCCAATTTTCAACGGCATTTTGGGCAGGAATTGGCGTAGGTTATTCTTATTTATTAGGGGGCGGAAAATTGTACCCGATTGTGGGCGTGGCAGGTTGGGCAACTGAAAACCTGTATTATCAAGTCTATTTTCCTTTTCAAGCACAAATTTCGTATTACCAAAGTACATGGACAAGATGGAGTGCGGTCATTCGCCCCAATGGAAATATCCATCGTTTTGCGGATAAAGATAACATTCCTTACTTGCCAGAAATTGCGCTTTGGCGACAAAGAGAGATAAAAGCAGGGCTGCAAGGTGCGTTTAACTCTTCTCATCGTTTGCGTTGGATAGTGGAAACAGGAGGCGTTTTTTTTAGAAAAACGATTTTCTCAAATGTTCAGCAAAAATTTCAACGACATGACGAATTGGCTGCAATTCCTTTAAAACCAAGTGTTTATTTACAAGCAGGAGTACAAGTTTCTTTTGGTGAAAAAACAAAAACACAAAACCGACACTTTGAGTTTTTGGAACAATGGTAGAGACAGGAAACAGTAAACAGAGGACCGTTAGCAGTGAACAGCAATCTATTATTATTTCAAAACTGTCTATACGAATTAAAAATGGGTTATCAAGCTTGTACCTCTGTTAATTGTTTACTGATAACGGTTCACTGTAACTTGCGTTTTCCTTTCAAAATTTTTCGTCCGCGACTTTGAAATGCCTTTGATTCGAAAGGTAAGCGTTCTTCAATGACTTGCTTTAATTCGGGCATGAGTTCGGGTTGGCTAAGACAAATATGATATAACATTGTCATGGCAAAGGTTTTAATTGCGGGTGTTTCGTTGCTATGCAAAAAGTCAAAACCAATGATAACCAATTCCCCTTGATATTCTTCGGGAATCTCAATTTCTGGTAACACGCGCAAAATATTTCGTTTTACGGCATCATGCACGTCTTTTCGTTGGAGTTGTTGCACAAAAACGCTGAGATAAGGAAGCAATAATTGTGGCTGCACTTGCCCTACATGACCTAAGACCCAAGCTGCTCGCTGCATCATGAGCGCGTCTTCTTGTAAAAACAATTCCATAAAAGTCGCAAATTTTTCTGCATCTTCCCCTATCCAATCACGAATGGTTAAGATAGTTTCCTTTGCGTATTTATTTTGAAGTAACTCCTTGATGTTCATGGGTATAAGTCGAATTTTTCCAATAATTATCGTCTTTCAATAAAACAGCTAAAATTGTACTTTTTACCTTGTTTTTTAATTCTCCAACTTGATTAAGAGTCATTCCTTCGGTAGGAATTGCATCTAGCACACGAAACTCAATTTTACCTGGGTAAAGCATCCACGTATGCACAGGCTGCAAATCACGATAATGCAGTTGAACACAAGGCAAAATGGGAACTTGTGCCTCAATCGCTGCCCTAAACGCGCCATCGTAAAAACTTTTAAGCGGTTCGTGTGTACGATTGCGCGTGCCTTCGGGAAAAATAAACAAGGAGATTCCTTCTTTTAGTGCGTTAACCATTCGATTCATACTTCTCACACGACTTTCTGGGTTTGCACGATTTACCAAAATGGAAGTCATTGAGATTAGTTGCCCAAAAATGGGAATTTTCGCCAACTCTTTTTTTGCTAATACACGAAAATTATGAATGATGGAATGTGCGCAAATCGGAATGTCTAACATATTGCAATGATTGGGCGTGATGACATACGTTTTGCCTTTATCTATTTTTTCCATACCTGTAAATTTCACGCGAATCCCACACGAAATCGCCCATAGCCCCAGCAAAACGCGATTAATTCGCACATAGTAAGTCATTCTCGCTTTACCAGCCAAAAGATAAACGATAGGATAAATGAAAAACATCGGCACTAATACAATAAAAAAAAGGATAAGTGCATAAATGCTGTAAATTTTGGCGAGAAATTGTTTCATAAAATTTAGAATTATGCCGCAAAGATAGGGCTTGTTAGGGAAAAGGTGCAAGGAAAAAAGAAAAAGTTTAGCAGGAAAAAATTAAGGCAAGAAAGATAGAGGATGGGTGCGTTGAGTTCACAAGAAAACTTCTTTTATACTGTAAGATTAAACCCAAAGCCTTTTTCCTACTCTATGCATTCTGCCATATTCTCTCTACCTTTGCCACAATTTATTTTTGCAATTCATACGAAATATCATATTATGTTACGACATTTACTTTTTTGCGTTTTCCTTTTTAGTTGCTTGTTTACTGTTGCTCAACCAAGACCGCAACCACAACCTGATGCAGTAAAAGGGAGAGTTTGGGACGCAAAAACCCTCGCACCCATTATCGGAGCCGAAATTCGCTTACTTCATCTCAAAGATTCTACAGGAAGAGTAGCATATACTGATTCTATTGGACGTTTTATCTTCCCAAAAGTTGCCAATGGTTTGTATGAAATTTCTACTTATACCATTGGTTATCAAACAGAAAAGAAAAAAATTGAGATGACAGGAGAAAATCCGAGAGGAGAAAGGGTAGAATTTCCTTTGCAAGTGGAAGCATTGGAAATGAAGGAGATAACGATTGTTGGCAAAGCTCCCATTTCTGTGCAAAAAGGCGATACCACTCAATATAATGCAGAGGCTTTTAAAGTTCAACCTAATGCAAGTGCCGAAGAAATGGTGGCAAAAATTCCGGGTGTTACCATGCAAAATGGAACAGTTACTGCGCAAGGCGAAAATGTAAAGCAAGTATTAGTTGATGGAAAACCCTTTTTTGGCGAAGACCCTAGCGCAGTATTGAAAAATTTACCTGCCGAAATGATTGACAAGGTACAAGTGTATGATAGAAGTGGAAATCAAGGGGTAATGACGGGTTTTGATGATGCAAATACAGCAAAAATCATGAACATTGTTACCAAATTACCTTTTAGAAATGGCACTTTTGGGAAGGCTTATGCAGGTGCAGGTTATGGCGATGAAGCGCGGGCAAAGGCAGGAGCAAACCTCAATATTTTTAAAGGGGATAAGAGAATGTCCTTCGTAGGCATGGCAAACAATGTGAACGAGCAGAATTTTAGCACTGAAGATTTGATTGGCGTAATCGCTTCGAGCATGGGAAACATGGGCGGTGGCGGCATGGGCAGACCTCCGGGCGGCATGGGCGGTGGTGGACGACCGCAAGGAGGTGGAATGGGCAGAGGCGGAATGGGACGAGGAATGATGGACATGGGAAGTAGTTTTTTAGTAGGGCAGCAAAATGGGATTTCTACGGTGGGTTCTTTGGGTTTTAATTTGAACCAAAAATTAAATAAAAAATGGAAGTTTGCGGGAAGTATTTTTACCAATGCCTTAGAAAATGAAAACCTCAATAATACCCTGCGCGAATATGTATTGCCTCAAGCAAATGGCTTAGTTTATGGCGAAAAAAATACCATTTCACTAAATAACCAAAGTGTTCGTAGTAATTTACGCTTTACTTTCAATGCCGATTCGATGAACAGTTTTATTTTTAATCCAAGAATTAGTTTTCAACGCGCAAATAATCTTACTTGGACTGAGGGCTATAACCGTAATGCAGAAAAAATGTTAAGCGAAACCAATAACCAAAACAACCTAAAACCTCAAACCGCTTGGAATTTAGGGGGAGAACTCACCTATTCGCATCGTTTTCTAAAAAAAGGGCGCACTTTCTCTGTCGAATTGTCAGGAAATCATAGTCCTTCTATGGCAAACCGCGATATTCAAACGCGCAATATTTCGCTCATTGATTCGATGGCGAATGATTCGAGTTTACAAAATTGGGGGACAAAACATTGGACGTACAACCTTTCCACAAATTTTACTTATACCGAACCTATTAACGAAAAGTGGGCAGCGATTATGACTTACACGCCTGCTTATAGCCGTAGTTTTTCTAACCGTCAAGCCTATTCGCTTGCTTTTGAAAATCCAAGCATCAAAACTTTGGATACAACCATGAGCAATCTCTTTTATAATCAATATTTTACGCAAAATGCAGGGCTAGGACTACGCTATCAGGTAAAGGCGGGTTCGATTACTTTTAATGGAAATTATCAATATGCAAACCTTTATAATGACCAAACTTTTCCCACTTCATACCAATTAACGCGCAATTTTCAGAACTTTCTGCCTTCCATAACCGCACGTTTTAACCTAGACAAGCACAAAAGCCTGCGTGTGCGTTATTTTACGCGTACCAATTCGCCTTCGGTTTCGCAGTTGCAACCCATTGTAAATAATAGCAACCCGCTGCAAATTTCAAGCGGTAATCCTGACTTGTTGCAAGAATATAGACATACTTTAATGACACGCTACACCACCAGCAATCCGCAGGTTTCTTCCAGTTTCTTTGCGTTTATCATGGCAAATTATACCCAACATTATATCGGAAATGCTACTTTTATTGCCAGCAAAGACACTGTTATTCAGGGAAATAACTTGGCAGAAGGTAGTCAATTTACCCAACCTGTGAATTTAGATAGACAACTTTCGGTGAATACGGCTGCTAGTTATACTTTTGTAATTTCGCCCATCAAATCAAACCTAACGCTAAGTCCTGCATTGAGTTATTCGCTTACCCCCGCCTTAATTAATGGGCAAAGAAATGAAGCACACACGCCAACGGCAGCTTTTAATTTGAGCCTTACTAGCAACATTAGCGAAAAGGTGGATTTTACGGTTTCTTCCAATAGCAGCCTAAATCTTATCAGAAATACGCTTGAGACAAGTGCCAATTCTGCTTATTTTCTGCAGAGCTCTATGGCAAAGGTAAATCTAGTATTGCCGAAAACCTTCTTCGTCCAAACTGACCTTACCCATCAATTGTATAGTGGTCTGGCGGCTTCTTTTAACCAAAACTTCTTTTTATGGAACATGGGTTTTGGGAAAAAATTTGGAAAAAGCCAAAATAGTGAATTGAAATTGTATGTATTTGACATTTTGAAGCAAAATAATAACATTCAACGAAATGTAACAGAAACCTATCGTGAAGACTTAGAAACGCGGGTTTTGCAGCGTTATGCCATGCTTGTTTTTACCTATAATTTTAAAAAAGCGGGAAATGTGCCAAAATAAAACAAAAAAAATGTATGCTTGCATCACATTTTTTGTAATATTGCAGTCGTTATTCCCCTTGTTAAGGGGAAGCGGCTAACATTTGTAAAATATGCGTTCAGTTGATTTTGATATAAAAATTACGTGGTTGAGTATTGCAAAAATGTATAATGTTCGCGCAGTAAAAGAAGACATCACCACAAATATTGGCTTTGTTTTAATTCACATTGATGCCGAAAATGGAACACCTGCCACAAAAATTGCCCCGTTGATGGGCATGGAGCCGCGTAGTTTAACACGAATGTTAGCGAGCCTAGAAGAGCGTGGGCTGATTTATCGCCAAGCCGACGAAAAAGACAAGCGAATTGTGCGCATTTTCTTAACAGAAGAAGGCATTGAAAAAAGGCGTGTGGCGAGGGAAGTAGTAAAAGGCTTCAACGTAGAGTTAACGGAGCAAATCGCACCCGAAAAATTGAATATTTTTTTTCAAGTCATTGACCAAATCCAAGAAATATCGAAAGAATACCATGCAAAATACTTAGAAAATGGCATGAAAGAATAGATAAAACGCCTTATTATATGTACCATTTACCCCCTCACCCACCAAAAAAACATTGGCTTTTAGGGAACTTACCCTATATTGCCCAAGATAAATTGGGCTATTTTCAGCGTCAAACGCTGGAAATAGGCGATATTTTTGAACTCAAAAATCCCTTTAGAAGAGCATTTATTACTACAAATTTGGATTATATCAAGCATCTTTTGCAGGATAATCATAAAAATTATACGAAAAGTTTCGCTTATGATAAAATTAGAAATTTATTAGGAAATGGCTTACTCACAAGCGAAGGCGATTTTTGGCTTAGACAAAGGCGTTTGGCACAACCTGCTTTTTATAAGGAAAAAATTAACGCGATGGCGGAAGTAATTGTTCGCCTAACGCAAGGTATTTTGGAGGATTGGGAACAACAACTCACCAAAAATACAGAAATTGACATCTCAAAAACAACAAATCAATTTGCCTTAGATGTGGTTTCCAATGTATTATTCATTTCTAATGTGCAAGCTGAAGTGGAGTTAGTAAGTAAAACCGTATCTGATGGGATTCGCTTTGTAAATGAGCGAATTGATAAGTCTTGGTTGCCGCCCTTATGGGTGCCGACACCGAGAAATTTGCGTGAAAGAAAAACGATAAAAACGTTAAATAATATTATCTTACAAATTATCGAAAATAGGCGAAAATCAGACCAAGTGCATACTGACTTATTGTCAATGTTGATGGAGGCGAAAGATGAAGATACAGGCGAGAGTATGACAAATCAGCAATTACGCGATGAAGTGATGACTTTGTTTGTGGCAGGGCATGAAACAACTGCAGTTGCTTTAACGTGGACTTTGTATTTATTGGCAACCCATCAGGAAAAAGCAGAAAAAATGCACGCAGAAATTGACGAGGTATTAGCAGGGAGAGTTCCACAACCCGAAGATTTGCGAAAAATGCCTTACTTACGCCAAGTAATAGAGGAAAGTATGCGCCTTTATCCGCCTGCTTGGGTCGTAGGTCGGAAAAGTGTGCAAGCTGACAAACTAGGAGAGTATGATGTTCCTCCTAATACAAATGTAATCATGCCTATTTATGTAGTTCATCGAAATCCTAGCATTTGGGAAAATGCAGAAGCCTTTGAACCTGAACGGTTTGCGGCAGGGAATTTAAAGGAAAAACATCGTTTTGCTTATTTTCCTTTTGGCGGAGGACCTAGACTTTGCATTGGTAATGCCTTTGCCATGATGGAAATGCAGATAGCCTTAGCCATGATAGGGCAACGTTTTCGCTTTCAGTACACAGCATCCAAGCCTTTAGATGCAGAAATATTAATTACAATGCGCCCAAAACAGGCATTGAAGCTAAAGGTTACAAAAAGGTAACACAGAAATCTTTTTGCGTGTACATGAGGTTTGTCGAAAGGCTAATTTACGAGAAATACCAGTCGTTATAACCTTAAAAAGTTCAAAACTCTTCAAAGAGTTCTGAACTTTTTAAATCGCCTCATGCGTTCCCCTAAAGGGCAATTCTGCGCTTGGTGAGCGTCTTGTGATTACACTGTAATCGCGTCTAAATACCTCGAATTCAATGGCTTATTAAGGTATTTTTTTACATACTTACTGCTTGCTGCGCGGTCAATATCTTTGGGACTAATAGAAGAAGACAGCATAATGATACGACATTTGTTAGTAACAACCGCATTAAAAGTCTCAAACACCTCTAAAAATTGAAACCCATCCATAATAGGCATATTAATGTCTAGGAAAATGATTTCAGGCAACTTGTCTTGAAGTTCAGGTGTTGCATTTGCTGCAAGATAATCTAATGCCTTCTGCCCTGTGTCAAATATATCTATCACCTCAGCAAATGTGTTAGATTCAATAATTTTTCCGTTGATGAGGTTGTCAATTTCGTTATCATCAACGAGCATTACTCGGTTGTATCGCATATTGTTATAATGAAAATAATGTAGGTTTGTGAAAAATGAAAATAATGTGGTTGAATATTCGCTCCTTACCTTTACGTCTAACAAAAAATGTACCTTATTAAACAATTTTATTGCTTGCAGAAGGAATTTAATCTACAAAAAGAAGAAACTTATCATACCTAATGAAAGATTTTACGCAAAAAAGATGTTTTTTGAAAAAACAGTTTTCCTTCTAAATACTTGTATATTAGCTAAATAGTTATTTCACCTAATATACTCCCTGTCTTTGTTTCCTAATTCCAGCGCAGATTTTCTTTTCCTTTCTTATGTTTTTAATTTTTAATACCCCTATTTCTCTTTCTTCATTTCCCTCAGCCACAACACAGAAGCCAGACACATTTTCCTTATCAAAGCAATAATAAATCGAAATTTTTATAACAAACCCCCAAATGTTATGAAACAAAAAGTATGTTTACAAGTCTTATTATTATTTAAGGTAATTGGGGTAAAGTTTATTGAGAACATTTAGAATGCGATCGCAAATATATAACTAAAATCTGTATTTTTGAGAGGCAAACAATGAGAATGATAAAATTTTTTTGGTTTTGGATAATAATTTATCCTTTTTTTGTGTTTGGACAGCCTAATAATCAGGATAGTTGTTGCAAAAGTAGTTTACAGGTAACAAAGTTAGCAAACTATTCTACCAAACAAGTAGGCAAGGAATTTTTGCGACTCAGAAAACTGGGCTGCTGTTCCGTGTTTTCGGGTGACTTGCGTCCTATCATGGAAGAATTAGCAGTGAGGATGGAGAAATCTCAAGTTTCTACTCGCCGACTAATCAAAATCATGGGCAAACCTAACGCAAACGAGATTCCTCGCACACACGGCATCATTTATTCTCCACAAGCAGGCGAAAGTCTTTACATTTATCATTGGCGGAGTTGGCATGATTTCCTTTACTTTGTGGTAAAAGATAATAGAGTGCGCCAAGCTAAATGGTTTTATGCTTACGAATAAACGATTTGAACTTAATACAATCCAATATCCCCCAAAGTATTGCCATTGTAAAAATTCGCTGTTCCTGTCATAAAACTTGACAGGCGGTGATGCACACCCCAACCTTTGCTATGGTTGATAACGCAACTTTCAATGTGAGCCCCACCCCAATTTAAATTTGTACCCACCACAATATTTCCAATTCCATTCGAAAGACTATGTTTTTGAGAACCTCCATATTCAATTTTGCAATAATAAAGATAGTTTTTGGGCGAATCATGTTGAAAATGAATGCCGCGCCAAGCATTAACTTCTGGAGCTTTGGTAAAAGTTACAGGTGTTTGTGTATTCAAATTTCCTACGGCAGTAAATCCATCACTCGTATCATTTCCCATCACAACAAGCGAAGCATCTTCGGCAAATTCGAAGGTAGCGCTGTTAAGTACTTGTACAAAACATTTGTTAATTTGATTCACATAAAACATGCGATAAGGCACATCTAAAGCGGCAATTGAACCCCCAAAAGAAATTTCATTCAAAGGAGAACTACTGGTTTTTTGCCCATAAACTTCTACATAGTTTTTTCCGTTTGTCTGCCCCGCAGGATTAAGGATATTATTGATACTCAATGCCGTAATTTCTGAAAAAGGAATACACAAAGGAGCTGCTGTATTATTACCTATCGTGTTATTATTAAAAAAATCAAGTTGCGTATCTTCTGTTGCTTCCAAATACACGCCATATCCTTGGTTATTTCTAATTTCAGAATGTTGGATGCCTACCTTTCCCTCCTCAATCACAACGATTGCTGCTTGCGGATGCACGCCGTCATAACTCACACTTCCCGCATTTTTCAACACGACATGATTTAATTCATTTGCCTCTTTTTGTGATTTATAAACAATTCCCATCCATTTGCCCGCCACATCTTCTTTTCCTTCTAAAATAATAGGGCATTTATTTGTTCCATTAAAACGCAAAGCCCCATTTCTTTCCACAATAAACCCTGCATTCGCACCTTCAAATTGGATATGTACATCAGCCTCAATGGTAAGCGTGCCATCTGCAATGACAATTGGGCAATCTATTACATAATCAACACCCTTTCCTTTGTCTTGTAGGATAGAATTTTCAGTAATATTTGTATCACAATCTAAGTCGCGCAACTTATCGCGTTGACAACCTGCTAAAATAGAACCCAGTAGAAAAAAGAGGAGTGTGTAATGATAATACTTCATAAGGTTATGATTTTCTTGCAAAGGTAAAGCGAAAAACAATTCTTTCCAAATCTGGTTTAAATGAAAAGTTTGAGGGTATGAAAAAGAAAATTGTCGTAGCAATTACGGGGGCAAGTGGTAGTATTTATGCCAAAAGATTGCTGATGTATTTGAAAAAGTGGGAAAATGCGGTAGAAGTGGGAGTCGTTTTGTCTAAAAACGCGCCTGATGTGTGGCGACAGGAGTTGGAGGAGGAAATAACAGTCCCTTTTAAAGTGTATGAGCGCAGCGATTATTTCGCGCCTTTTGCTTCGGGTTCTGCCAAATATATGTACATGGTGATTGTGCCTTGTTCGATGGGTACTTTGGGGCGAATTGCGCAAGGCATTTCCGATGATTTAACGACTCGTGCGGCAGATGTCATTTTGAAGGAGCGTAGAAAATTAATTTGCGTCATTCGAGATACCCCTTTGAACCTCATACATATTGAGAACATGAAAACGATTACACTTGCAGGAGGAATTATTATGCCTGCCGCGCCTTCGTTTTATTCGCGTCCCAAAGATTTCGATGAGTTAGCGGATACAGTTGTGCAGCGTATTCTTGACCAATTAGACTTGGATATAAAAGAGGCATATCGTT
>JBJXHA010000308.1:0-2733 GCA_046160275.1 Bacteroidia bacterium
ACAAACATAATTATTTTGCCATCAGATTTTTCGCCCGCTTCGCTATTTGGTAATAGCTCAATTTTACCTTTCATTTTGGGGTAAAACGCCAAAGTTCCCATCGCCAAGCACACCAAAGAAGGCAAAAGCAAGGATTGAACCACACCACTCGCGCTCACCTGTCCGCCAATCCAAAGCATAGTCGTTGTTACCGCCCCAATCGGCGACCAAGCCCCACCTGCATTTGCCGCGACAACGGTAAAACCTGCCAATAATTTCCTTTGTTTTTCATCTTTTACCAGTTTTCGCAACATCGTTACCACCACAATTGCAGCCGCTAAAATATCAATCACAGCCGCAAGTAAAAAAGCAATTCCCCCCACAATCCACAACAAAGTCCGCGCATTTTTAGTATTAATTCTATCCGTAATAATAGAAAATCCTTTGTGTGCATCAATCAATTCCACAATCGTCATTGCTCCCAACAAAAAAAACAAAATCTCGGCAATTCCGATAATATGATGCGAAATCGCCTCTTGCGTGTGCGCCACATCATGATTCATCAAGGCATACACCGCCCAACACAACATCCCTGTTAATAAGGCAATGGCGGTTTTATTTAATTTTGTATAGTGTTCTAAGGTTATAAAAAGATAACCTATCACAAAAATACTAATAATTATAAGACTCATTTATTCTATGTATTTAGCGAAGAATTAGACTATTTATCCTCCTAATTTGAAAGGGCAAATATACACATTTCCCCTAGTTATAGGTTGTTTTTACTTGACAAAACACAATTTTTACTTAACAAAGAACCCTAGCCCGCCCCAAAAATGCCTTCCTTTTGCAAAGTTAGCATATTTTCGCTGCAAAAACTAACAAAAAAGCCTTACCTTTGTAGGCTATAAGCGAGGAACGTGACTTTCAGGAGGAGGGTTTGCGCTTTTTCGTACTATTATTAAATGAAACTTTATTTATTCATTATTCTTTCTTTTTTTAGTTTCCTTTATAAATGTAATAATCCCGACAAGGAAAAATATCCTGTCAAGGGAGTGGATATTTCGCATCATCAAGGAACAAAGATTGATTGGGAAGAATTGAAAAAGAAAAAGGTGGAATTTGTGTATATTAAGGCTACGGAAGGGCGTGATTTTCAGGATAAATTGTTTACAAAAAACTGGGAAGCGGCGGCAAGAATGAAAATTCGGCGAGGGGCATATCATTTTTTTATTTTTTGTAAGAATGGAAAAGAGCAAGCGAAGAATTTTAAGCAAACGGTTTTGTTAGATTCGATGGATTTGCCACCCGTTTTAGATTTGGAATTTAGTGGGGGTGAATGTAAAAAACAGCCGATGAAACAAGAGGATTTGATTCATGAAATTGAGCGTTTTTTGTTAGAAGTAGAGGAACATTATTGCGTAAAACCCATTATTTATACTACAAATGACTTTTATCAACAATATTTGCTCAATAGTTTTCAACTTTACGACATTTGGATTCGTGATGTGCTAAAAGAGCCAAAACTTGCCGATGAGCGCGAATGGACTTTTTGGCAGTATAAAGTGGACACGCTTAAAGGTTTGAATGGAGAGGTGGATATGAATGTTTTTAATGGAACAAAAGAGGAATTTATGAAGTTAAAAGGCTATAATTGTTATCAATGATTAGACCTTCGTAGGTTCAGGAAAAACCTACGAAGGTCTGGAGAGAATATTCCAAACCTAGCAAGATTTTTCCTGAATCTTGCTAGGTTTAATAACACAGTCAAATCCATGTTTTTAATCATACAAATCATTGCAACGTTTACTTTTATTGCGGTTTACACCTTGTTTGCGGTCTATGCCGAGCGCAAGGTTTCTGCCTATATTCAAGATAGATTGGGGCCTATGGAGGTTGGTCCTCATGGGCTTTTTCAAACGGCTGCTGATATTTTAAAACTCATTTTAAAGGAGAACATTATCCCGACCGATGCCGATAAATGGATTTTTTCGCTCGCGCCTTTGGTCATTTTTGTTTTTGTTTTCGTAGGATTTGCGACTTTGCCGATTGGACCAACTTGGATAGGAGCAGACACGCAAGTAGGTTTGTTTTTTATTTTGGCGGTGATTGCGATTGATGTGATAGGAATTTTGATGGCGGGTTGGGGTAGCAATAATAAATACGCCTTTATTGGGGCTTCTCGTGCGGTGGCGCAAATTATTTCTTACGAAATTCCTGCGGCATTTGCCTTGCTTGCTGGCGTGATGATGTACGGGACATTGGATTTACAACAAATGTCTATTGAGCAAGGGATTTTTACAGAAAAAAGTGCGACTCTCTGGCATTTGTTTTCTGTGGAAAAAGTGGGCGGCATCACAACTTGGGCGATTATTCGCTATCCGCATTTACTCATTGCCTTTTTCATTTATTTTATTGCTTCCTTAGCCGAATGTAATCGCGCACCTTTTGATATTCCCGAAGCGGAATCGGAGTTAGTAGCAGGTTTTCACGTAGAATATACAGGGTCAAGATTTGCGATTATTTTTTTGGCAGAATATGGTAAAATGTTGCTAGTCAGTGGAATAGCTGTATTTGTATTTTTGGGCGGCTGGAATACGCCTTTGCCAAATCTGAATTTTGGTGCGTTTCAACTTCCTTTGGCAACTTGGACTTCAGGCACTTTTGGTGAACTAAGCGCAAATCTTTGGGGCTTATTTTGGTTGATTTGCAAACTGTTTGGGCTTATTTTTATTCAAATGTGGATTCGTTGGA
>JBJXHA010000309.1:0-7768 GCA_046160275.1 Bacteroidia bacterium
CGACTGCCAAAGCAGTCGCGGGGGTGTGCAAAAAAGGATATGTCTTTGAAATATTCAAAGATTGCTATTTTTTTATGTTATTCACTTATTCTATTGTACCATCTTCAAAGTACATAAGCTGTTGTTGTTCGTGAGTAAATGTTTTGCAGTCGTTTGGGTCGGGACAAGTTTCGGTATCTTGGTAATGTGCAAAACCATGTATGGTTTCAACCTCATGAGGGGTTGGAGGCGGCAAACTATTTCCCAAAGAAAACAAGAAGATTACCAGCCAAATGCCTATCATTTTCATCTTTTTGTTGATTATATAATTGAACCAGACAAAGGTAAATGGGATTCTCAAGAAAAAAGAGGGAACGTAAAGCAAATGCCTTTTTGGGTAAGAGAAATGGCATTTTGCGTTAGTGAGTAGGCAAAATGGTACGGAAAGTTAAGGAGGTTCGCGTATTTCTAGGAAAGGAAATGCCTTGAAAAGTATCTTTTTTACGCCCTACAATGCCATGTTTCCATAAATGACGTGCCTCGCCTGTCAGTAAGACAAGGCTTCTTCGCTGTAATAATACAGGGATTTTTTCGCCGCTAAGGGCATGAACAAACTCCATCACACAGTCACTACCCAAACTAATGGAAATGACATTTTCGCCAAAACAAGGCTGGCAATCAATGTGATGCGTAATGCCCTGCCCTACTTCATATTCATTGATAATCAACTGGTCGGGAAGCGCTGGCATCAAGTTTTGTTGATATAATTGCAAGGCGAGGGATTGCACCCATTCGGGCAATTCCCCTATTTTCATCGAATAATCAACAAAGCGAACTTTATAGTCGTATTTATAGCCATAGTGCTGCACTCTCCTTTTTAAATCTCCTAGCCATTCACTTTGCAAAATGTTCTGCAAATAAAAAGCTTCATCTTCTTCGCTTATATAATTGGGAAGATACAGCAAGCCTGAAATTTTTTGTAAGGTTTCGGGCGAATTTTCGGGAATAGAGAATAGATTGTCGATGTGCATATTAAAACATTAACTTAATTTTATTGGTAGTAACGTTTACAAAAACACTTTTCTCGTCATTATTAAAGGAATAGCAATCAAAATAAGCGCAGGAATATTGATAATGAATAGGTTATGAATGGCTTGATAATAAAAAGAAATGCTACTATCTATGAAAAACCATGAGAGTAAGCCCAGCCATAAAGCCCAATATGCCCATTTTTCTTTCTTTTTAAAGGCATTTTCGGAAATCATTATCATCAACAGGTGAAAGCCTACGATTGTTCCGCCAATTATTCCAAATAGCCAATTTTTGAATAACAGTACATCGCTTGAAAACGCTTTCCCTTCAAAAAAAACTTCTTCGGTAAAATGATTATGAGCTTCAAAGAAAATAGAATTTCCTGCAAATGCAACCAACACGCCCACAAAAAGCGCGATTACATTTGCCCAAGTCAAGCATTTTTGCCAAAAGAGAAAGCCTATTTTCATACGCTAAAAACTCATCTAAATAAACCTGCTCTAGCACTTGCAAAAACTACGTTTTTGTACCTCTGCGGCAGCTAATTAATTTCAGTAAATTAATTGCACTTAAAATGCCTGTTGTACGGGCTGCTTTAGCTGCCCTCCATTGGCAAAAACTTCGTTTTTTCACTGCTGCGGCAGCTGAAGCAGCCGCTACAAAGGTGCGTTTTAATAAGCAGCCGCTACAAACGCTACTCAACATTACCTTTTTGTAAGTTCCCTGCTCTCATTATCCATTCTCAATTTTCAATTCTCCCCTACCCCAACATCTTTTTCACCACTTCTGCAATTTTCGTTTTTGCTTCTTTTCCCAATTGATTATCTAAACAATTTTGCTTCATTTGGGCTAATAATTGCGGTTGTTGGTAGTATTTTTCCATCAATTCGATGATTTTGGAGGCATTTGCATCTTTTTCAAGCAATACTTCTGCCGCTTGTACTTTTTCCAAATAACGTGCATTTGCTTCTTGATGATTTTCAGCTACATTGGGCGAAGGAATCAGCACAGAAGGCAGACCCGCACACAACAATTCATTTACCGTAGAAGAACCGCTTCTAAAAACACCTACATCAGCAGCTGCAAACAAATATTCAATTGCATCAGAATAACTAAGTAATTGATAATTAGCAGGTAGCGTATTTCCAAATATTCCTTTTGCTTGCGCCATTACCTTTTCATAATACACTTTTCCTGTAATATGAATGATTTTCACTTTTTGATTGGGTTGAAAATGTTGCACAAGGGCAAGCGTCAAATCATTTAAAAGTGCGGCACCTCCACTTCCGCCCATGCTAAGTATCACAAAATCCTCTGTTTGAAGCTGCAATTTTGCACGCGCTTCTGCTCGGCTTGGGCTACCAATTTCTTTGCGAACAGGGCAACCCGTAGGAAAAATAATTTGATTATCAATGTATTGGCTGGTTTCGGGAAAAGAGGTCATCACCTTCGCACCTAAGCGAATAAGTAAGCGATTTGCCTTCCCAGGCGCGACATTCTGCTCATGTAACAGCAAGGGAACTCCCGCCAAACGCGCCGCAACAGCCGCAGGAATACACACATAGCCACCTACTGCAATCAACAAATCGGGCGAAATTTGACGAATGACTTTCCTACCTGTCAAAATCGAACCGATAATGTTCAGCACATTTTTAGGCGAAAAAGGAAAGGAGCGAATCCCCACAAATGCCATCTTTTTCTCTGGCACTACGCGTGCCTCTATTTTTTCGGGATGCCCCACATAAACAACTTCCGCAAAATCTTGAATGGCTTCGCTAATTGCCAAACCGGGGTACAAATGCCCCCCCGTACCGCCACCCGTAATGATTACTTTTTTCATGTATTTTTTCTAACTTATGTTATTTGCTCGCTTCAATCCAACCCAAAATGGTTTGTTTTAACCACAACAAACGACAGTAAATTTCATATATCTCATCAGATGCAGCAGAAAAAGAAGGCGAAATATGATATTGGCGATTTTTGAGTGCGAGGAAATACCAATTTTGTCCTACCACATAAATCCCGTAAATGGGATGTTTATACTCATTTATTTCTTGGGCTGCCAACATCGCAGCAAGGCACTGCCCAACAGCATCTCCACTAGGATTTAGCTCTTTTTTATATTCTTGCAAACAAAAATAAGGTATTTCTGGCTCATCATGCCCAAACGCGATAATGGCATCAGGTTCTCCCATTAATTCCTCACCATCTACCTTCGCAACAAAAGAACGCTCATGAAAAATATTACTATTTTCACTGCTAAAATTTACCCACGAGAACAAGGGACCTATGAAATGTTGTGCCAATTCCGCCTCATTCCACGAAAATCCATTGTCCTGCAAATGTGCCTGCATTTTCGCCAAAAAATGTTTGTCAAAATCGGTGATTTCCTCCTGCAAACACTGCCACTCTTCCACTTTATTCAAGATAAGGGTAGGTTTTAATTCAAAACGCTTTTTTAATTTTGAGAGTGTCCAAGTACTAAAATTTGCCATATTTTATTTTATTGATGACACAAAATTATACAAAAACAAATCCCACCTTTTTATTTGTGGAATTTATTTTTGCCATACCAAAGTTGTCTTTCCCTTACTCTTTACTTATCTGCTCCAAGGTATAATATTCGATTTTTACTGCAAGTGGTGGTTGCACACCAAATAAACGGTCAATTGCGGTTTTATTTAAGCCTAAACCATAATGTTTGCTCAATCTTCCGACTACTACAAATTCCATAAATCCGTCATTTTCAGGAATATTCACAGCAATATGCGTTCCGATAGGCAAAGTGGGGTGATAACAAGTATAAACCAATGACGCAGGATTATTAGGTTCTACCACCTGCACAAGTTTAATATTTTCGGTATATTTTGCACGAACTTGATGCACATTTTCTAGTTCTCTTTTGGCACCTTTTCCGATAGCTTCACGCCCAGCGAGTACAGGGGCAGAAGTAGGAGCAACCACTGTATTTCCTTGTTGCTCACAAGGTAAGCTTGGTGATTTTTCCTTTTCTTTCTCGTTTTTTATTGCCAAATCTCTCGTAGCTTCTTCCGATTTTGCAGGTTTAATGCTAGGTTTTCCTTGCACGGGTTTTGGCTTCTCTTCTACTTTTGCCACAGGTTTAGGCGCAACTTTCACAGGTTTCGGAGTTTCCTCAACTTTTGAAGTTTGCTTAGGCGCAGTTTTGGTTGGCTTTTTGGTTGGCAAGGAGCGTGTTGTACCTGTTTCCTTTGTTGCTACGGGTTTCTCGGAAAGTGTGGCAAGCGACTCTTCTTTTACCACTTCTTTTTTAGGCGTAGTTTTCACTTTGGGTTCTTCTGTCGCAGGCGGAAAACCTCTTGTATCGTCTGTAGTTGCAACTTCTTTTTTGCTTTTTTCAGTAAAACATTTAGAAGATTGCTCCTCATACATTTGATGAATCATGCTTGCCAAGGCGGTATATTCAAAACGTTGGTCTTCGCGCAAGCCTTTCAAATTTTCGGCTTTTTGGCAAACCGAAGCCGCCGACAAAGCATCATGCAAAAGTAAAGCGCCTTGAATTTCCGTTTCTCCTTCTAACAAACAACTCACATCCACCCAACCTTTTTTGCTACGAGAAACATTCGTTACATAAATCATTTCATTTCCTCTATCCAACCGAATAACAGGCTCTCCTACATAAAAAGCAGTATTTGTAACAGGGTGACTCTTATCAAAAGTTACAGAAGTAGGCACGACTTCGCATTTCATTACCCCCCCTTCACCTCTTACCGCCAAGCAGTTTTTATCTATCCAGCCATTTGTCCCCTCATTTGTAACCACATTTACATATTTTTTATTGCCCATGACAAAGCTATCTTTCTGAATTACAAGTCCATCTAAGGCAAAACGCAAAGTTGAGATTGCCTTCAGTTCTTGATTTTCCAAGTTATACAAAGTAGCTTTATCACAACAAACGATAGCAGGCGCGAAAATATCTGGTAAAACACAACCTTGAATTTGCGCATTTGCCACAAAAACCTGAACCATCAACAGTCCAAACCAAAAATAAACAGATGTTAGTCCTTTTTGCATATTCTTTTTTCGTTATGAAAACAGGCAAGAACCTCTTAATAGCCCTCCCCTATTCTCTTTTTCATTGGACAAAAGTAAGAAAAGGAACGATGCTATACAAATTTTGGCTTCTTCTTTTGACAATCCGACACAAGAATAAGTTACTTTTGGCTACGACATTTATCGCTGCAATATTTTACCTCTTCCCACACTTTTTCCCATTTTTTGCGCCAAGCGAAAGGTCGCCCGCATATCACACATATTTTTTGAGGCAAATTACTTTTGGTGTAGGTTGTTTTTTTCATAAAGTAAAAATCAATGTTTTTGTGTGTCTTCGCTTTTACCTAACCTTGCTAAATATTTATCGTAAAAATGGATACAGTTAAAATTTTGGCAAGTTTCTTTTAATTGCTCATCAAATAAGTACCCTTTCTCTTTTGTTGGAGAAATGACGATGCTTGTTACTTGGAGTATGGCTGTAAAAAAATCATCTAAGGTCTTTTCAGGTGGGTTCATTCCCATAAACGCATACCATCTTGCTTGGATAAGTAAGTCATGAATCGCACGAACAACAACCTCATCTAACGTTATCCAAGATTGGTTCTGTAGATTTTCTATATTTTGTTCGTATTTTGTAAAAATGGAAGTGCAATTATATTCTTCACAAGTACTTTTTAAGTATCGTACAAACATATCGGTCTTATCCGTTTTGTCTGGCCAGCAAATTAAGGCAGGGAAATATTCCAAAGCATCTAAAAATTCTCCTAACTGCTTATTTTCCATTCCATTCTGCGCCAATGCTTTCCCTTTTACTACCAAATTGTGGATAGCAATTAAGTCGGCTGATTTATGCGTGTTTTGAATCATGATTGAGATTTAGAAAAAAGCTAATTTTTTAATTTTCAACATTGCTTTTAGATAAACACAGTCATATCCCTCACAGATATTTTTAGTCTTATCCCAAAACGAGTTGATTGGGAATTTGGATAAAATGGACAAATACAAAGCAATTACCTCTGCAAAAAAATCACTTATGTTTGTACGCTCCTTCCCTTCATTCACAAACAAACGAGCTTGCGCAATAAAGAATTGAAGCACTTCCAAAATGCTGGGAGAAATATCTATTGTGGCTTTATATTCTTCGCTAGGAAAAGAATCGAAATGTAGGTATATTTCCTCACAATCAAATTCTTTGCACAAGGCAAACAGATAATTGAGGGTTTCAGCTTGTGGATTTTCGCTTTTGTCATATAAGGAACATAGAAGTATGTCTTCAGTCTAGTCTAAAAAACCAGCAAGTTTCTCTCGTTTACAATCATTTTCTATGAGTTTTTTTGCATGAAGCAACAATTCTCTTGCTATTTTTGGTAGTGGCATAAATGTAATGCTGCACGGGCTGCTTTAGCTGCCCGATAACTTGCAAAAACTTCGTTTTTGCGCTTTTGCGGCAGCTAAAGCAGCCGCTACAGGTTTTAGTTAGCATTACATTTGAAGGACTACCCTATTTTTAAATGAATTTGGAGTGTCATATTCAACAACAAATATTTAACTTACCCTCAAACAATCTGCTCAAAAATTGCAATTTTCATGTTCACTACAATTAAAATATAAGAACGCAGTCTGTCCAAATTTTGACATTTAGGCGTATTTCTGTATGTATTTAATTGAGTAATAGTCGCTTGTCGAATTTGTTCGAGCCATACTTTTTCGCCGCCTAATTCGGTTAATTGCTTTTTCGAAGGTTTTTTGATGTATTTTAATTCGAATAAAAAATCGTGGGGAATGTTGTATTGCCTTCTGCCAAGCAGCAAAACGTCCATGTATTTTTGGCGTGTTTCAGGTTCGCTGTCGACAATGTAAATATTCGAAATGTAAAATAAAGTGATAAACAGCGTTTTCAAATGCTTTTCTGAAAAATTCGCCTTATCACGAATGGAATGTTCGGATAAAATTTCGTTAATCAGTTCAGTTAAAGGCAGAACATCATTGTATTTTGCTAAATGTCTCACAACATCACCTACTTTGTAAGCAGGGACATTCGACAAGTTTTCTTCCCTTAATAATTGGTAGAAATATTCATAATACAAGGTTTTTATCACATAATTGGGCATTTGCAAGATTTCTGTATTAAAATCAACGGCTTTAATGGACAACATTCCCATGTAAAACAACAAACTGATAAATTCTTGTTGCCCAAATTCCATTTCAAAATTAAAACGGCTCACCACCTTTGCACTAACGTCTCCTTTCTCCACCAAATCTTTCAGCACTTGCACACGCGAGTTCTCTTTGTTATCAATTTGAAAAATAGAACGAATTTTCCCATAATCTGTTGCAATGTTATCGTCTAACATATCATTAGGAAAACCACCACTTGATAAATATTCGCCGCCAAAAAACAACAACATATCGGGGTTGTAAATATGCGTTTTTGCTTCCTTTGACACTTTAAATCCGTTATACCAAACCTTCATTTGCTCTTTTACAAAAGACATATCGGTTTCAGGAACGCCAATATTCTCCAATAAACTCACCATTTCAGCCTCATTAAAGCCAAACATTTCGTGAAAATGCACATTCCTTGTTAAATCCTTGGCAATGTTAAAACCACTCGTCATGCTATCAAGCGTAGCAGGAGAAACCCCTGTTACAAACATTCTTTCTACAATTCCCTCCCCTGTTGCGGTTTTTATGGTTTCATAAAACTTTCTTACCCAACCATTTT
>JBJXHA010000310.1:0-7356 GCA_046160275.1 Bacteroidia bacterium
ATATGTGGAAGAATAAATTAAAATTGATGGTGCTATCCGTCATCTTACTTGCAACCTTGGGAATTGGTGCCGTGATTAAAGTCGGCGATAATTATTTCGAGATTTCTAAAAATCTGACCATTTTTGGAAAGCTCTACCGTGAATTAAACCTTTTATATGTAGATGAAACTGACCCTACAAAGTTGATGCGCGAAGCGATTGACAATATGTTGGCATCGCTTGATCCTTATACAAACTACATTAGTGCCAGTGAAATAGAGGATTTTCGGATTCGTAGCATGGGGCAATATTGTGGAATTGGGGTGTTGGTTGTGGAAAGAAATGGCAAAGTGATTATCACTGAAATTTATGAGGGCGAGCCAGCAATTGAGGCGGGTTTAAAAACAGGCGATGAGATTATTGCCATTGATAATGAGAACATTAAAACCAAAATTCGCACACAAAATGACATTCGTAATTTGTTAAGAGGACAAGCAAATACGCCTGTCTTACTAACGGTTATACGTGAAGGCGAAACGAACCCACGAAAAATTAATGTGGTGAGAAAGGATATAAAAATTAGCAATGTGCCTTATTTTGGCATGGTAAACGATAAAGTTGGCTATATTACCTTGACGGAATTTACGCCCGATGCGGGTAAAGAGGTGAGAGATGCTTTCATCACGTTGCGCAAAGAAAACCCTAATTTGGCGGGTATCATTTTGGATTTGCGCGAAAATCCGGGTGGAATGTTAATTGAAGCGGTGAATGTTGCGTCTGTGTTTGTGCCAAGCAATGAAATGGTCGTGGAAACGCGTGGCAGAATGGAGGGGGCGCAAAAGAAATATAGCACAAAAGATTCGCCTGTGGATACGCTCTTGCCTGTGGCTGTATTGGTCAATAATCATAGCGCGAGTTCTTCAGAAATCGTAACAGGAGCTTTGCAAGACCTTGACCGTGCGGTGATTGTGGGACAAAGAAGTTTTGGCAAAGGATTGGTACAAATTACACGTCCGTTGAGTTACAATACGCAGATGAAATTGACTACGGCAAAATATTATATTCCAAGTGGTCGTTGTATTCAAGCCCTTGATTATTCGCATCGCAATCCTGATGGAAGTGTGGGAAAAGTACCTGATAGCTTGAAAAAATCCTTCAAAACGAAAAAAGGTAGAACAGTATATGATGGCGGAGGCATTGAGCCTGATGTAGAGGTAAAGCGTAAAGAATACAACACTGTTACGAATGAGCTTCAAAATCAAGGAGTTATTTTTGATTTTGCGAGTAAATTTGCCAATCAAAATGCGAAAATAGCAGATGCCAAATCTTTTAAAATTACAGATGAAATTTATCAGCAATTTGTGAAATATGTCGAAACTTGCAGTTTTAAATATGAAACGCTTGCTGAAAAAGAATTGGTAAAATTGAAAGGGTTAGTTGAGTCAGAGCATCGTTTTGATAACATTTCTGCGGAATATAAAGGCTTAGAAGCAAAACTCAAAGACTTGAAAAAGAATGAGTTAATTATTCACAAAAAAGACATCTCTGAATTGTTGAAGTTAGAAATTGTGAAGCGTTACTATTACCGCAAAGGAATTATCGAAGCCTCTTTTGACCAAGACGAAGACATCAAGGCTGCCACAGACGTATTGAGCAACAAAGTGAAATACGGGCAGTTGTTGAGCGGGAAAAAATAAGCAATTTAATTTTCGAAAATAGACACCTTTCAGATGGATTCCATTTGAAAGGTGTCATCATTTTATATTTTACTCCACAATCATTAACTACTGCGTTTCTTGTTGTTATCGAAATAGCGTTAAAGACCCCTTATGTTCTATATGTTGTTCTCCTTTTTCTTTATAAATAATACTAAAAGAATAAGAATAGACACCTTCAGGCACGTCTTGTCCTTGGTACTTACCGTCCCAAAAAAACTCATTATTGTTAATCTTTGTATCTTTTATATGATAAATTCGTTTACCCCATCTGTCAAATATACTAACTTCCACAATTTTGTCTAAATTAAGTCCTTTGACTAAAAATAAGTCATTTATGCCATCACCATTAGGGCTAAAGGCGTTTGGTATAAAAAACAAACATGTATCTAAAGGCACATAAAAACGAGTAGTATCTTTGCATCCCTCTTTTTCGGCAACTAATGCGCCCCAATAATTACCTATTATTGTGTAAAAACTGCCATCACTTGGGCTTTCCCCTTCCTCGTTGGGTGTCCCATCTCCATAGTTCCATGTATATGTTGTTGCATTTTCACTCTTATTTACCAAGACGATAGCTTTAGAAATAGGAGGACATCCAGACCTTACTTCGACTTGGGCATTAGGCTTTAAAATAACATGAATATTCGCCTGACTTTTGCTGACACAAGCGTCTGGAAAAGAGGTTAAGTATAATGTTATGATGAAATCTCCTGCTGTTTCGTAACTATGAAATGCGTGAAAAGAAGTTACCCCATTTGTTCCATCTCCAAAGTCCCAAGAATAACTATTAATGCCACTTTCTGTTGTTAAATTTTCAAACATGCTAAGTTGTCCTTGGCAAACCATTTGTGGAACAGCCATTTGAGGTTTTTTTGAAGGCAAAATTCTTAGCCAATGTATCATTGAATCCATCCCACAATGATGAGAAGCATACAAAACTACTTTTACCAATGTATCTTCGAGAGTATAAGTGTGTGTGGGATTTAACTCGGTAGAGGTATGACCATCTCCAAAATTCCAAAGAACAGATACAGCAATAGGAGTACTTGCGTCTAAAAATGTGATAGGGCTATTTGCGCAAACTTCCTCGCTTGGTAAAGTAAAATAAGCATCTATATCTGGCGGATAAACCCAAATGCTTTGGTATGCAGTATCAGCAGCACATTCATTTATCGCTATGAGCCTAATGATAAATTGCTGCGGAACCCCAATCGCATAAAAAGTATGAGAGATAACCGAATCATTTGTGGTAAGGGTGGGGCTACCATCGCCAAAATCCCAAATACACGTTGTGGGCATTCCCATACTACGATTAGTTAAAATGGCATGAAAAGGCGAGCAGCGTTTTTCCGTACTATCAATGCCAATATCAGCAATAGGCAAGGGAGTAACGGTAATAGGATAAGTTTGGATAAAACTTGAACATGAAGAATGAACGATTAAACTAATTTGATAAGATGCAACAGAGTCGCCTGTATTAAGGTATGATATTGGGCTTGGAGGGATAAAACCGAGAAAAATATCGTTATTATTTCTTCCAAAATTCCATGTATAAGTTACGCCTATTTCGGGATTTCCTTGCGGCACAATGTCAATTTGCAAAGGAGAACAGCCACTTGTTCCCACGAGATTGACAAAAACAGGTAAGGGGTTAGGAATAACATAAATGCTTTGGGTCATAGAATCTACGCAATTCCCAACAAAAGCATACATCTTGATAATATGATTTCCTGCAACCATATTAAAAGGAGGCTGTAAAATATTCCCATCAACTTTCCAAAGAACACTATCAAAAATGGCAGTACTGGTATTTACACTAACACTGTTTCCGATACAAATGCTATCAGGAATACTAAAATGTGCTTTAACATTCGTAAATTGTACTTGAGCGTTTTGAGTTACATGGCAGCCATCAGGAGAAACATAATCTAGTGTTACTTGAAAGTTATTCCCATTAGCATTACCTACTTGAATCAAACCATTGTTATTAATACAAGTTGGGCAATTAGCTGATGACCAAGTGGATTGACCGCTAGACACTGAGGATGAAAAAGTCATCTGATAAGTGTTTTGATTCACGCAAATTGTAGGGTTGTTGATTGTTAATGTAACTGCTTGTACTTGAACGATAACACTATCCATCGTTTGACACACTCCATGTCCTCTCATGTATTTTACAATATAAACACCTCCACTATTAAAGGTATGGCTTGCATTGATTATATTCCCATTTAGCCACCAACTCCCCTGCCCGTCATTAGGTTGAGCCTGAAAGTTCACAACATCCCCCTTACAAATTAAGAAATTGGAGGATGAGGGATTCGTAATTGAAACAGGAACAGGGGCAGAAACAACAAAGGTATCTAGTTTTGTTGTAATGCCACAAGTTCCTGACAAAGACGAATTTATATAATAGGTTCCAGTTTGCAGATTGTTATAAGGGGAAGAGATAGGGATATTTGGGGCTTTCGTTACGCTTATAGTTGCACCTTGAGTTGTAATGGGAGTATAGGAAAATGGGATACATGTGTCGGGTTGAGCAATTAGGATTAAGGTTGGAGCAGCAATCACATTCACAGTAATAGCCGTAGCAGCAGCAATCGGGCAAGGAGCGTTATTGCCATATAAAATTACGTTGTAATTCCCTGCTTGATAAAACATTATCACGGGATTAGGCGAAGTTGAACTCGAGCCTGCTGTGTATCCCCAATTTACCCCATTGCTTCCTGGCGATATTACCCATGAATACGAATTAAAAAGCATATTATTCGAACCCGCACTACTAAATGAAACGCTGTTACCTGAACAGATATTAGTAATAGTTGTTGCATTAGCGATGGGTTGTGGTTGCGGCTTTACAAAAAAAGTATCTTCTACTGAAATTGTACCACAGTTATTGGTTGCCTCTATTTTAACAATATACGGCTGCAAAGAGGCTGAAAGACTCAAGGGAAATGAAACAGGCACATAATTTCCAGATTGAAGCATAAAATAACTCAAATCGGCATTTGCATTGCTATTTACATTCACACTTGGGTTATAATTATTCAAATATTGGCAAGCATCAGCCTGTGGGTTAAGAGACATGTTAATAGGTGCGTCAACTTGAACATGAATCGTATCTTTATCTATAGGGCAAGGCGGAGCTGCCGTAGTTAATACTATTTGGTAATTTCCTGCCGTCAAAAACTTTATGTTTGGTTGCTGACTATTTACGTTCGTTCCTTGTACAAATGACCAGTTTACGTTATTGATACCTGGCGAAACTGACCAAGTATAAGCTGTTGCATTCTGTGAAGTATTGTTTGTTTGTAAAGTATCACCCATGCATAGATTAGCAGTTGAGGGTAAAGCATTAGCGATAGGAGGGTTTTGAACAACAACAGTAGTGGAATAACTACTTGTACCACAATCATTTTGATGTGTGAGGCTAATTGTGTAAGTTCCTGCTGTCGAGTAGGTTATACTACCAGGGTTGGCGCTTGTGCTTGTTATACCATTGCCAAAACTCCAAGAAAAAGTAGAAGTAACATCATTCGTTGGACAAAAAGTAGGGTTTATGTTTATGGGAGAATTAACGCAAACAGGTGAGGTAACAGTAAAGGTTGCCGTAGGTGGGCGTTTAAAGGTGAGCCATTTGTTGGAGTTTTCGGGAGAAGCCCCTACATATTGCGCATCAATCCCAACCAAAAAACAAACCCCATTATAAGATGAGGCAAAACAATTATAAGTACAAGTATTCATGATTGTGTTATAATTGAAGGTATGGGTTAATGTTAGAGACTGTCCTGGCACTAAGGTAATTAATGGCGAATTGTCTCCCCAATCTACGGTGATAGTTGTCCAAGTTAGCCCACTATTTGGCACAATAAGAATGGTTACGGTATTTTGAGCAGCACAGCGCACTTCTGAACCATTCGTAACTGTAAATGACAAGGTGTTTTGTCCCTTCATAAAAAAAGGAAATAATATGATACTACAAAGTAGTAGAAAAGTGGTTTTTAGTTTGAAATTCATGGTTTGATAAAAGTCAATAGATTTAAAAATAGCTTACAAAAATGTGGGTAACCCTAAAAAAGGGAATGATTAGTTTTTATAAAAAAGCTGGCTCAAACAAAAAGTCATCGCTTAATATTGATATGTTACTTTTCGATAAGGATAGAACCGAATTCACACGTTTAATTGTGCAGAAATGGGCATATTGCGCAAGTTATATTTAAGATAAGAGGCGACAATGTTTGTATTAAACCCTCCATAAATTGCAACCCATTGCCAAATTTTAGCCTGAAGTTGAATATTAACATAAGGAGAAAAACCTCCTATTTTTGAGCCTTTCACAATGTTTTTGATATTTCCATAATTCGAGAGTGTGTCAAACTCAACTTCATGCAGCCTACACAACGATATACCAACTTCCATTGCAGCCCCAAAACGAGAAGATTTGAGGTGGTTCGGATTATCTGATGACACTTCTTTCCCAAGACCAATGCTATAAATATCCCAAAAATAGCCTCTACTCTTTTCGGTATTATCTGCCATTTTTTTATAAACGGTTGGCGTTCTCAAATAATCCAAAACATACATCTGCTTGATACCCAATACTTTGTTTTTATCTTTATCGTATTGATTGGTAAGATAAACCATGCGATAGCCATAAGATGGCTTTTTTAGGGTATTCATATTATTAAAACCAAGCAAGCCATGTGTGCCTTGAAAATGCCAAACACGATACAACAAAGGGGTATAAACGCTCAATTCTAATTTTGCTTTTTCTTGCGGCTGAATGTATTTTGTGGCTTCGTAGGAATAATGAAACCCTTTGCTTACAAGTTCTCGTCCTTTTGTAAAACAATTCTCGGCTTTGGCTTCGGCATACGCTATTTTTTGGTCGCACTTAGCGGTAATCGCACTCAATCGTAGTAGTTTTCTTTCTTCTGTATCATTTGAAAGAAGAATTGCCAATATTTCGTTTGTTAAGTCGCTTAAAGCCTCCCCCGAAAACCAAAAACCATAAAAAGCTCGTATCATAAGCACGGCTCTATCTGATTGTGTACCATCAAGTAAGACAAGTTCCGATAAAAATTCTTTAGTACCCTTTGCGCTTTCTTTAATTTGAGAGGCTTTATCTGCACATAAAAGGGAGTCCAACTTAAAACAATCCTTGTCATAATTAATCACGAAAGTTGTATTCCTTACATTTTGGTTTGTTAAAGGAAAGTTTATTTTCTGAGAGTGCCCTTTCACAATAAGATGAGGAGGTTTATTTCCAACTTTAACCGAAATACTATGACTTGCTTGATTAATAATTGTGACTTCGTCATGCCCTGTTCTATTCACCATAATGGGATAAACTGGGGCATACTGCCCATAAGAATAGGATTGAAACAAATACAAAATAACCCACAACCTTAAGTTAATTTGCGAAAAAGGAAGGTTTGAAAACGAAAAATAATTCATAAAAAAGATATTTAGACAATAAAAAAAGAGCGTAACTAATCAATGAATACAGACTTGCCCAAAAGTGTGAACAAGCATAGTAACGTGTAAAAAATAAACTACCCTTTGCTTTAAAATTTATTCATACTAAGTTAATCATTATCAAGTATATATATCTTAAAGAAATGTTAATTCTACCAACTTATTATTTACACGTTACATA
>JBJXHA010000311.1:0-4083 GCA_046160275.1 Bacteroidia bacterium
CGAAATGCTATCAATAAACGAAACAAAAACTTTCAACTATTTACAGAATTTGTAAATGATTTCTTATTTATTATTACGAGCTTTTATAATATCAAAAATTGGAATCAAAAAAATGTCGGGTAGAGTGGAAGTCATTACAATTTCGGAATCATCGCCTTGCCGATGCACAGGTGCAGCTGAGTGTTTTAACCCAAGAAAATGCGCAACACACGCATTTTGAGGAGAAAATGAAGGCGGTAGGGCTATTTCCGCTCCTACCTACTTCGCTCGAAATTTTTCAAATCAACCTTGGGAAAATGTGCAATCAGGTGTGTAAACATTGCCATGTAGATGCGGGACCTGATAGAAAGGAAATTATGACACGCGAAACGCTTCAACTTTGCTTGGAGATTTTGGCAAAACATGATATTCCTACCATAGACTTAACAGGCGGCGCGCCTGAAATGAATCCGCATTTTCGCTGGTTTGTGGAGGAATGTACGAAATTGGGTAAAAAGGTGATGGTGCGTTGTAATTTGACCATTATCTTGGCGAATCCGAAGTACCACGATTTGCCGCTTTTTTTTAAAGAACATCAGGTAGAAGTGGTTAGTTCCTTGCCTTTTTACAACGAAAGCCGCACAGATAGTCAGCGTGGAGAAGGCGTTTTTCAAAAATCTATCAAGGCATTGCAAATGCTGAATGAAGTGGGTTATGGGCAAGAAGGAACGGGGCTTATTTTAAATTTGGTGTATAATCCTGCGGGAGCTTTTATGCCTGCCGCACAAGAAATTCTTGAAAATCAATTTAAAAAAGCCTTGCAAAAAGATTTTGGGATTGTTTTTAACCAACTTTTTGCCATTACCAATATGCCGATCAGTCGTTTTTTAGAATATTTGATGGAATCGGGAAATTACGAAAATTACATGGAAAAGCTCGTCAATGCCTTTAATCCTATGGCGGCAAAAGGCGTAATGTGCCGAAATACGATTTCGGTGGGTTGGGACGGGCGTTTGTATGATTGTGATTTCAACCAAATGCTTGATTTGGAAGTAAATTGCCCAAGTAAGCAGCTTGAAAATTTTAATCTCAGCGAATTAACGCAAAGGGAAATTGTATTAAATCAGCATTGCTTTGGTTGTACTGCGGGTTCGGGTTCGAGTTGTGGGGGAACTGTAGCTTAGTTTATTTTCGAGTTTAGCGGTCGGAACTTTTTAAAAGTTCCGAACGCTAAAATAAACAAAAAGCCGCCTACTTTTCACAAATTAGGCGGCTACATACTATTATGATTTATGTGTATTACGTCATGAACTTTTATCTTCTTTTCGAACTGCCCTGCTGCTTGATAATTATTTCCGTATCAGGCTCGTCTCCTCTTACTTGGTCTGCAAAATCATCAGGCAATCTTTTCCCATTCAAAAAAGCCCCTTTTCTATTGAGCTTGAAAGTAAAACCCTCGCCCTCCCTCAAATAACCTCTATCTACTAGCATTTCTCTCAAATCTGGACCTTCTCCTTGCGCTATTGCAGCAGGTGCATGAGGGAAACGCGGTACAGGCGGAACTGGTGGAACTGGTGGTACAGGCGGAACTGGCGGCACAGGCGGAACTGGCGGTACAGGAGGGATAGGCGAAAGGGGTGATGCGGGGGAATCTAAGCCTTCCAAACTTCTAAGCTGGCGGTTGTGTTTTTCCATATCTCTATTATGCCTTTCCATGTCTCTATTGTGCTTTTCCATATCCCTATGGTGTTTTTGCATTTCGCGCCCTTGCCTAAGGACAATGGCTCGCTGGTTTTGCATATCCTTCATGTGGCGGCGAAATTCTTTTTGCTGCTCTTTCAATGCTTCGGTATCAAAATGGGCATTTTCTGGAAAACGAAACTCATAATGTTGGTAAGGAGCAAGCGCAAGGGAATCCATATTGAACCCGAAATCTTGCCCAGCCCATTTAAAATTCCCATTCTCAAAAAGATACACGCCATCTTCTGGAGCAGTAGCAAACCCCCAAGCTTCGCCATCTCCACGAATGATTACGCGTTGCCCATTTTTATCTGCATCTGCTTCCATTTCTGCTAGTTTTTTCAAGGCTTCTTCTCCTTCATAAACCTGCACCTTCCCATTTTTTCCGTCTTGAATTTCAACCCTTATTTCTTCGTTATCATTTCCTTTTTTATTTTGCTCAATGATGACCATTTTAGCCGTTTTTGCAGGAAATTGAGGGCGATCCATGGAAAGCAAAGGCAAACTGGGCTTGCTTGTTTGCATTTCTTTGATGATTTTACCTCCACGAAAAACTTGCACTAGTCCTGTTTCATCATTGATAATAACTGAATCGCTGGACAAAGTATCAGGCGGAAATAGGTTTATTTCCTCAAAATTTATCTCCTCATTTTTATCAAAAAATGGATTTTCAGCCATTTCTTGCGCAAATGCCTCCTCTTCTTCTGCTTCATTTCCCGTAATCATTGCGGGTACTTTTGCTATACTTTTTGGCAGTTCGGCAGAAAAATCGCAAACCTCTTTCCATACTTTTTGTGCAGTAGCCACAACTTTTGGCACTTGTTTTTGAAGCGTGGGAGAAGAAATGCCATATACAGTGCCAAACGCTAATCCTATCAAGGTCAGGGCAATAAAGCGCGAACCTTTGGTATAAGTTGGACGATTTTGTGATTCCATCATACGTTTAATTCGATTTAATAATTGTAGTTTATCATCAGCCGCAGCAAGTGCAGGCGCGTAAGAACGTAACCGGTATTGTTCTAGCGCGGTCAATGCTTTGGCATAAATCAACGGTTTTTGGGTAAGGGCAAGCACTTTTTCATCACAAGCGATTTCTCTTAACTCTCTCATTTTCAAGGAAATCAGGTGAATGCAAGGATGAAAGAAAAACAAGGTTTCAACCACACATTGCAAAATGTTCACAAAGTAATCGTGGCGGCGAATGTGCGCAAGTTCATGTAAAATAATACTTTCGATTTGTTCGGGCGGAAGCTGAGAAAGCAAACCCAAAGGAATCAAAATCAAAGGTTTAAAGCAACCCATCATAAAAGGCGTGCTAATTTTATCGGAGAATTTCAGTTGTATTTTTTGTTTAATTCCCAGCGATTTTTGCCAAATCTGTAACTTGCCTTCCCATTCTGTTAAGGGATAGGCATTTCGTTGAATCTGAAAGAGTTGTAAATAAGAAAAGAGTAATTTTAGGGCGAAAATACAAATGCCTAATAACCAAAAAGGAACAATCAAAGGAAAATAGGCTTCCATTTTTGCTTGCCAAAGTTCTTCGTTTACCATTTCTGTCAATGAAAAAGGGCGAAAATGCGCAAGGTGTAAGACGGTTTTCGGCAGTTCTTTGGCTTGAATTACTGCATTTTGGGTAAAATCAATGTGTTGGAAAAAGGTAAGCAAAACAGCTCCTAAGAAGCACAATAATGCCCCTAAATACAATGCGTACTGGAATTGTGCGGTACGATTTCGGAAAAAATAAGCCAATATTTTGGCGCACAACCAAACCGTTACACCCTGCCACAGCGAGTGCAACAACATCCAACCTAATGCTGTTGTCATATTTAGTTATCAGTTAATCAATTATCAGTAAACAGAATAATTTACTTTGTGTAAAACATAAATGTCTTAGCTGTCCCCTCCATTTTCGTTTTACTTACATCTCCTTTTCTTTGAAAATAAATCGCAGAAATTTCGATAGTAATTTGCGCATACTTTTTAGAAAGTGGCGAGATAGGAATGTTAATCGGTTGATTATAAGGCTTTTCAAGTAAGGGAGCACCTGCATACTTTTGAGGCTTCGTACTTACATTTTCTTGCCCATACAATTCCAAATGTTCCACAAAATACGTTACATCGTTTTCTAAACTTCCTGTTAAAACCAAGCGTAAATCCCCTTGTTTTGCCGTAGAATAGGCGATTTTTTCGCCTGAACTAACCTCTTTCCCTTGAAAAACAAGTTTCATTTTAGGAACACGCACAAGGTTTTGCGCAAAAGAAGAAAAAGTTGTAAGCAAGAAAATTGCAAAAAGTAATCTTTTCATTGTGTTATGAATTTAAGTTTAATAAAGTAAACAATTTTTCATAATGAATTTTATATAG
>JBJXHA010000312.1:0-4565 GCA_046160275.1 Bacteroidia bacterium
AGGTCATTTGAGCTAAAAAACAAGGTATTTTTTAGCTCAAATGACCTTTTTATGTATCTAGAATCGTTACTCTTTTATCACCTTCTCTACCATAGCATGATGTTTGTCATCTTCTATTTTGATAAAATAAGCACCTGCTGGTAAATAACTTACATCAAGCAAGGTAGTATTTTCGGTCAAGGTTTTCGTTTCAATGATTTTGCCTTGAATATCATAAATACTACATTGAAAAGAGGAAGGTTCTTCCGCTTTAATCGAAATAGAAATCGTTTGTTGCGAGATAGGATTAGGGTACATCGTAACTTGGAAAGGCAAACGAATCGGTGTTTCGACACTCACCGTTCCATTGGCAGCAGTTTGAAGTAAGTACATATTGTAATGTGCTTTTACTTTAATAGAACCTGCGGCTACATATCCCCCATTGCTTAAGACATGCCCATCATACAAAATAGGCACTTGATATTCGGCGAAAGTTTTATCCCAAATAATATTAAAGTTATTATCTAATTTTGTAAGAGAAACCTCTCTATCAGCAAAAGTATTTGCAGCGTCATCAAAATTTTTAGAGGAGTGCATACCCACTAACAAGATTTCGTTATTGGCTGCCAGCCTTGCTCTGTATCCCCACCGACTTAAAGTAGGAGTTCCTTGTAAGGTAAATTGATTTAGGCTATCTCCCATCGCATTTAGTTTCATGAGGCGACCATTTTCTGTAATTGGACTAGTAGTAGAATTTAACAAATACCCATATCCATACAAATCTCCTGTGGCTGCATCTTCCACAATAGAAGTAAAACGGTGCGTAATATTGGCGTTCGCAGGGAATGCTTTTTGCCAAAGTAGATTTCCTTGTGCATCAGCTCGCATGAGCCATTGAGAATAGCGGCTATTAACTCTGCACCTTCCCGCCAGGATAATATCCCCATTGTTTGCAACTATCAAATCAAGGGCTTGGGTAGTACTTGTTGACGCATATTTGTACTTTTTTGTCCAAAGCGTATCCCCATTTTCATTCATTTTAATAAGCACGCTAAATCCACCAGAAACAGTTGCTGCAACTACGTAGCCTCCTGATGGGTAGGCTTGTATATTCCCAAAAATCGAAAAACTCGAAGCCAAATAGGTTTTTTCCCACAAAGGTATCCCCTGCGAATTGAGCTTACTACAATAGATAAGTCCTTGATTTCTGGCATATCCCATGACCACATAATCAGTTTGATTATTAGCAATACAAGTACCCCAAATGACAAGATTGTTAGTATCCGCCCCTATGTTTGTAATCCATTGAACATTACTCAAAAAGTCTGTTTTTACAACTGCCGCCTTGCCATCTTTTGCTATGCCTACAGAACCACTACCAGCTAATAAAAATCCGCCATCAGGTGTAGGTTCAACAGTATTTCCATATTCATTAGCAGCATTACTAGGTGTTCCATTGGTTGCCCGCCAGTTTTCGTTGGTGGTTGTGATGTCAAAACTTGTAACAAGTGCCATATTATTGCCTGTTTCACTTGTACTACCCATGCCAATGTAGGTATTCGCATCTTTAAGGATTACAGACGAGTACGTTGCGTAAGTGTTGGTTGATGTATTTTGCCAAAGGATGGTACTTCCTGTTGCAGTGTCTATTTCTGTGATGTCATTGATAAAGGTTGTCAATAAATTGCCGCTATTGGTTGCCATCACCAAACTGCTTGCGTTGGCGAACCATAGCTCATTATAATTGCTATCATACTTGATTAAAGCGTAATTATTAGGGGTACATATATAAATTGCCCCTGCATACTCCAAAATTTGAATCGGCTCGCTGCCAACAGGATGATTTGCAATGCTTGCCCCAGTTGGCGATACTTCCACGATTTCATTGACAAATGTAGGCGTTTTTACGCCTAATAAGAAGTTCCCATTATTTCTTTCATAAATACTTAAAGGGTAAGCATTTAAGGAGTTATAAGTTCCTAAAATTGCCCCTGTTGCATCAAGTTTAATGAGTTTTGTTAAAGCAGCAAGTTCATCATAAGCCACTAATAAAAAACCACCATCTGCGGTGGAAATAGCGTCTTTCATCTCCCAATAAACAGAAGTAAGCATGGGATTCGTTACATTTCCTTGCCCATCCAAGATAGCAGCATACAGTTTATGGTGATTAACTGATGACTCATAACCGTTAGCAATTACAAGGTAATTTCCGTTAGTCATTGCAAAGACTTTTAATCCTTGGTCTAGTCCGTAATTGTGCCATGTTTTTGTCCAAACAGTTTGCCCCTGTGCATCTAATTTCACGAGTAATACATCACTGCCATCTTGCGAGTTATCCGAACTTCCCAACATACAGTAACCGCCATCAAGCGTTTTACAACCTGTTACAAAAAACCTGTCCGCAGATTCGTCTCCATAGTTTCGCTCAAATTGCGCATAACTATTTAACATACCTAACAAGAAAATTAAAAAAAAAGAAAGTTTTTTCATGATAAAAAGTATTTAATAATAGAATGATAATAGATTTTATTAGTTGATTAACATTGTATCGGGTATAGCATTGTAAAAGAAGTTAATTTTTTCTTTCATAGAAATAGCCAAACATACGCGAGAAGCATTAAGTTCAATCATTCAGTAGTTGCCAATTCCCCTACAATTTCGCAACGTTTAAACACCTCAGCAGCGTGCGGGGCATCTTTTAACTCTTCGGTTAAGTCTTGCCCCGCCCAATGCCCGTAGTGAATACCATTGCGCCAATGTCGACTGAAGCCCACATCATATATAATTCCCTCGAAGGCAATCCACATCTCTTCGCGGTCATTGCCGTTTCTTAAAGCGAGTTGTTGTCGTGTATAAACCATGCTAAGTACTTGGTAAAAATCAATTCATGTCAAATCTTCAATTAAAACATTGATAATGAATAAGTTAAAGTAATTATCCATTCTCAATTATTAATTATCCATTACTTAGTCCTCCCAATCTTTGCAACGTTCTACGGCTTTTTGCCAGCGTTTGTATAATTTTTGGCGTTGTTCAGGTGCCATTTTAGGTTGAAACGTTTGGAAAGTATTATCTTGTTCAGCGAGTTCGCTTTGTGTCCAAAAACCAACGGCAAGTCCTGCCAAATAAGCCGCGCCTAAAGCTGTAGTTTCTGTAATTACAGGGCGTTCTACGGTTTTTCCTAAAATATCCGCCTGAAATTGCATCAGTAATTGATTGGCAGTCGCGCCGCCATCAACCCGCAATTTTTTCAACTCCATACCCGCATCTTTTTCCATTGCCTCCAACACATCTCTCGTTTGATATGCCAAAGATTCCAAAGTAGCGCGAATAAGATGCGATTTATTTGTGCCGCGTGTCAAGCCAAAAATTGCGCCGCGTGCATACATATCCCAATAAGGTGCGCCCAAACCTGCAAAAGCAGGAACTACTACAACCCCTTGACTATCAGCCACTTTTTTAGCAAAATATTCTGAATCTGCAGCCGACTCGATGATTTTTAAGCCATCTCGCAACCATTGAATTGCCGCCCCTGCAATAAAAACGCTTCCTTCTAAGGCATATTCTACTTTGCCATTTCTCACCCAAGCAATCGTAGAAAGCAAACCTGCTTGACTATGAATGAGTTTTTCACCTGTATTCATTAACATAAAACAGCCTGTTCCGTAGGTATTTTTTGCCAAACCTTCTTTCCAACATTTTTGCCCAAACAAAGCCGCTTGTTGATCGCCTGCCACGCCCGAAATTGGAATTTCAGCTCCAAGCCAATGCGCCTCTATTTTGCCAAAATTTCCCGAAGAAGAGCGAACTTCTGGCAAAACGGAAGTAGGAATATTCAACTCATTGAGCATTTTTTCATCCCATTGCAGTGTTTTTATATTAAATAACATTGTGCGGGAAGCATTTGAGTAATCAGTGGCATGAACTTTTCCGCCCGTCAAATTCCAAATCAACCAAGTATCAATCGTGCCAAAACACAAATCCCTCAATTTGGTATCAGGTTGATGCACAGATACCCAATCCAATATCCAGCTTAATTTTGTGCCTGAAAAATATGCGTCAGCAACCAAGCCTGTATTTTCGCGGATATAGGGTTCTAAATTTCGCTTTTTCAATTGGTCGCAAATGGCGGCAGTGCGGCGGTCTTGCCACACAATCGCATTATACACAGGCTTTCCCGTATGTTTATTCCATACCACAGTCGTTTCACGCTGATTGGTAATACCCACGCTTACAAGTTGTTCTGGGCTAATTTCTGCCTTTTGCAACACATCGTTTGCTACCCACAGTTGCGTTTCCCAAATTTCGAGGGGATTATGTTCCACCCAACCTGCTTGCGGGAAAATTTGCGAAAACTCCTTTTGGCTCACCGCCACAACTTGGCTGTTTTTATCAAAAATAATGGCACGCGAGCTAGTTGTGCCTTGGTCTAATGCGAGAATGTACATGGCTTGGAGAAAGTGAATGAGAACACAAAACGCAGCGAAGTTAAGAAATTCGTTGCGTTTAGCTTCTATTTTTTGAAAAAAATTACCTAGCCTTGTATTCGAAACATCACATCTGTTCGTACTACGTATTTTGTCCCT
>JBJXHA010000313.1:0-5692 GCA_046160275.1 Bacteroidia bacterium
TGTAATGCTAACTAAAACCTGTAGCGGCTGCTTTAGCTGCCGCAAAAGCGCAAAAACGAAGTTTTTGCAAGTTATCGGGCAGCTAAAGCAGCCCGTACAGCATTACATTTATGCCACTACCAAAGAATATTATCCTCTGATAAGGACTTCTTTGACCTTTTGCAAAATACTTTAATTATAAAAAATTGATTATTAATATTTTAGGTGGTTTTTAATTTCTACAAGTTAATATTTTTATGTCCATTGATTTTGAATATCTTACCCCAAATTAAACCTTTTTTAACTAAATGCGCTAAAATCACGGATGAACCACAAATATTATCAACTGTCGCCCTGTCCTACTTTTCAAAATGTTACTACACTTATGAATATAGACTGTGTAGGATTTACAGGTAGCATCACAGACGGACAAACGCCCATTTTCTCTATTTATCCCAATCCATTTACGGGAACTTTTCAATTTCAACAAAATACAGCAACACCTTTACAATTTGATAAAATTGAAATATATAATGTTATAGGCGAGAAAGTGGCAGATCTTACGAAACCCGATGTGTCGCAACTTGAAATAGATTTAAGCCTGCAACCTGAAGGCGTGTATTTTGTAGTTGCCTATCAACAAGGGAAAATGGGAACACAAAAAGTAAGGATTGAGCGCGAGTAATCAAAAATTTCGTTCCTTTTGGGTGGGTTTTTACTCAATTATTGTAAATTGCAGCCCTATCTAAGAACTCACCTTATTTTGGGCTTTCCATTTAAATGACGTATCATGAAAAATACAAGACGAGACTTTTTAAAACTGTCCTCTTTGTTCGCTGCTGTTAGCAGTTTGGGCTTACCAAGTGCTTTATTTGCCTCAGAACATCGTAAAAAAATGCAACCAATTGTAGTATCCACTTGGGATTTTGGCATCGAGGCAAATCAGGCGGCATGGGAAATATTGAGTAAAAAAGGGCGCGCCTTAGATGCGGTGGAGGCAGGGGTAAAAATTCCCGAAGGCAATCCCAAAGAACGTAGTGTAGGCTTGGGCGGCAGACCTGATAGAGATGGCTATGTTACCTTAGATGCTTGCATTATGGACGAGTTTGCCAATATTGGCTCGGTGGCTTGTTTGGAACATATTGTTCACCCGATTTCAGTAGCGCGGGCTGTGATGGAAAAAACGCCACACGTAATGTTGGTAGGTGAAGGCGCATTGCAATTCGCACTTTCGCAAGGTTTTAAAAAGGAAAAACTCCTTACGCCCGAATCCGAAGCAGAGTGGAAAGAATGGCTGAAAGAGAAGAAATATCAACCCAAAGTAAACATCGAAAATCACGATACCATTGGCATGATTGCCTTGGATATGCAGGGGAATTTGTCGGGTGCTTGCACAACAAGTGGCATGGGCTTCAAAATGCACGGCAGAGTGGGCGATTCTCCTATCATTGGCGCAGGCTTGTATGTGGACAATGAAGTGGGCGCAGCTACGGCTACGGGACATGGCGAGGAGGTCATTCGCATTGCAGGCAGTCATTTGGTGGTTGAGTTAATGCGCCAAGGCTTTTCTCCTGAAATTGCTTGCAAAAAAGCGGTAGAGCGCATTATTAAAATCAAAAAAGGAAACATTGGTGAATTACAAGTAGGTTTCATCGCCATTAATAAAAAGGGGGAACACGGTGCATATTGCCTACAAGGAGGTTTCACTTATGCGGTTTATTCTCCTTTGATTGGGAATAAGTTGTTTACGGCAAAAAGTTTGACATAGGCGTTTTTCCTTAAACTTGTATTTCTACCCATTCTTCCTACCTTTCCGATGGATTGTATTTTTCTCTTTTTTACCTTATGAAGATAGTAGCGTTACTTGTTAACCTCTTAGGCATTCCCGCCCTATTAGTGGGCGCGTGGGCTGCCATGTTCTCCCCTATGTTTATGGGCGCGCCTGGCAGTACCGAATCCACGGGTTTATGGGTAGCCATGTATGCAGTATGGGCATTTCCCTTGTTGGTCATTCTGGGAGAAATTTTCGGTTGGATCTATTTTGTTAAAGGAAATTATAAGGCTGCTATTGGTGCTTATAAATGGGCTGTGCTGGATATTTTGTTGATAGTGGTGGCTTTACTTTTGGTAGGAAAATAGGTTTTTCACAAATTCTCTCCCGCAATCCAACCCGTTGTCCATGCCGCTTGGAAATTAAATCCGCCAGTAATGGCATCAATATCAATTACTTCTCCGCCAAAAAAAAGTTGGGGGACGATTTTGCTTTCCATCGTTTTGAATTGAATTTCTTTGCGAGAAACGCCCCCACAAGTTACAAATTCTTCTTTAAAGGTGCTTTTTCCTGTTACCTCGAAAAGGGCTTGTGTAAGTTGTTCGCACAAGGCAATTAATTGAATTTTGGAAATATCTGCCCAAATCAACGTGTCATCAAGTTTTGCTGCTGCCACTAATTTTCGCCACAAGCGCAAGGGAAGCTCAAAAAAGGGATTTGAGGCTACCTGTTTTTTGGCAAATTGCTTTTTATTTTCTAAAAAATAGCGCGTCAAAGTTTCTAGGCTATGTTGCGGAACAAAATTAAGCTGCATGCGAAATTGATAGCTTTTTTCTGCCAAAACCCTCGCCCCCCAAGCCGAAAGGCGTAAAATAGCGGGTCCACTTAAACCCCAATGTGTGATGAGCAAAGCCCCAGTTTGCGTAATTTTTTCTCCTACAATTTTTGCTTCTACCTGTGGCACCGAAATTCCCGCCAATTCCTTTAAACGCTCATCTTTAATGTGAAAAGTGAACAAAGAAGGCACAGGTTTTTCGATATGATGCCCCAATTTTTCGAGCAATTCCCACATTTGTGGCGAACTTCCCGTTGCCATCATCACCGAATGTGCAAGGTAGGTTTTGCGGTTAGTCGTAATTTCAAAACCATCTGCTGTTTGTAATATGTTTTTTACCCCTGTATGTAAATGAACTTCTACGCCCAAACGTTCTGCTTCGCCCGTCAAAGCATCTATAATCGTCTGGGATTCATTACTTTGTGGGAACATTCGCCCATCTTCTTCTACCTTCAATGCCACTTCCCTTTCCTCAAACCAAGCAACCGTATGTGCCGCATGAAAGCGAGAAAAGGGAGAAAGCAACTCCTTACTTCCTCTTGGATAAAACTTCACCAATTCTTTGGGCTCAAAACAAGCATGCGTAACATTGCATCTTCCCCCTCCCGAAATTTTCACCTTCGCCAGCACATTTCCTAGCTTTTCTAAGATAATTACCTCATTTTCAGGAAATAATGCCTTATGACGAAGCGCGGCAAAAAAGCCCGATGCGCCACCACCTATGATAATGATTTTTTTCATGGATTGAATGGTTACGATAAGAAAGCGCAAAGGTAAGAAGAAATGTTTTGTTTTGTGGGGAGACAAGCAAACTAAAACGCTATTTCTCATTGCCGCAGAAATGTACTTTTTAGGAAGTAAAAAAATAACACTTTTACAACAGCTTACGTATAAGTCGCAAGCGAGAAAAACCTCGTTTTTTTTATTGTTTAACAATTAACTTTTTTCAGTATTATGCCTATTCCCACAAGTCCGCTTAACCTAACTGCGGCACAAATTACAGCCTTAAATACGGCACTCGACACGATTGTAACTACTTTGACTGCCGCAGGTGCAGCAAATCTTACGAAGGAAGAAATCGCTTCTTTACAAGCAATTGGCGACACGCGCCAACCTTTTGTGGACAGAACGATGCAACAGCACGTAGTAAATTATCCTACGTTATTGCCTAATTTTGTGCCACTTAGCGAAGCGCAAAAACATTACACAAACGCAAATGCCTTGAAAGCCATGCTATTAAAGATTTCTAAAATCAACGAAATGGCAGACGAATGTAGAATGGTTGCCGACCACTACGCTTTTGAATATATGCGAGATGTGTATCAAAATGCACAACGCGGAAAAAGCAGAAATGTACTCGGCTCTGATGTAGTGTATGAAGACCTTAAACCTTTGTTTGAGCAATCGCCCACTACGCCACCGCCGCCTGTGCAGCCGTAAATGATTTTATTGCAAAAGGTAGGGGCTGGGCATTGCCCAGCCCCTACCTTTTGCAATAAAATCATTCAATAATATCAATTCAACATTTTTTCATCATTGTATTTCTTTTTATTATGGAAAGTAATCGCCAATCCTATCGTCTTAAAGGCTACGATTATTCCCGAAAGGGCTTTTATTTTATTACAATTTGTACGCATAAACGCGCTTGCTTTTTGGGATATATAAAACAAAAGCAAATGATTCTCAGCGAAATTGGGCAAATTGCATCTCAATATTTTCAAAATATCCCCAACCATTACCCTCATGTAGAAGTATTAGCACAAGTCGTAATGCCTAATCATCTGCATGGCTTGTTATATTTTACGGAGGGGGCAAATTTCGATGAGAGGGTTTCTGATTTTCAACAAGTTGTAAGTAAATCGCTTTCCGTTATTATAAATCAATATAAAGGGGCTGTAACCAAATATGCAAATCAAAATCAAATTTCTTTTCAGTGGCAAAAGAAGTTTCATGATGCTATTATTTGGGACATTAATGATTGTAGTTCAGTGATTCATTATATTGAAAATAATATAGAAAATTGGGCTGAAGATGATTTTTATGAGGAGGGGTAGGGCATCACATTGCGATTAATTTTAGGTAGGGGCTGGGCATTGCCCAGCCCCTACCTAAAATTAATCACTTTTTTCTATTCAAACATTTTCAACTGCCCTTCTTTTTTGAGCTGCCAAGTGCCTTTGCTTGTTTTTTCTGCTAAGTCTTTCAATACGCTCTCAACTGTTTGGTTTTCAGGCGTTACCCCGTTTTTGAGTAAGGGAAGAATGTGTAGAATAATCTCATCAAAATGAGGTAAATTCTTTTCTAATTCGCGCCTACGAAGGAAAGAAATCAAGTAATATTTGATGCGCAAATCGGTGTCAATATGCGTTTTAAATTTGGTTTCATGGCGGATTAAAAAGTAGGGGCTTTTGCATCAAGTACCCACGCATAATTTTCTTCAACTTTGAGTAAATAATCGGGAATGAGGGTGATAGGGCGTTTTTTTGAGCCTATTTTCACAAAGGGGTGCTGTAAGGATTTACTTCTAATAATTCTCCCCCGTATAACCTAATGCAGATAGCATTGGGAGGATTAACACCTCGCGCACACTGTCCTCTTTAAAGTCGGGCGAGTCGAGTTCGGCAAAATCAAAGTCTTGAAAAAATGGAGTTGGCATCGTAAATAACATAAAGCGAATGAAGCACAAAGGTAGAAAGGAAATGAGAAAAGTGCAAAGAGATGTAGATGATTTATAACAATGACTTGAAAAAATGTTGTTGTTTGGTTGTAGGTTGTTAATTTATCTCTATTTAGCGTATGTTTAAAAACGAATGCCCTAATAATCAAAACATGAACGAAACTCCTAATGCAGCAGCATCTACACAAATGCTAGTGAAAGTGTTAGTTATGTAGATGCTGTTGTATTGAGTTAGAGGATTTTCGCAAAGGTTAATTTTCGTAAAGGTAGGGTCTGGGCAATGCCCAGACCCTACCTTTACGAAAATTAAAACAGAGTTTATATCTATTTGTTAATCAATGATTTATATTTTATTTACTAATTTAGCCCCTCAAAAATCGCAGATTTTTTCTCCAATTTTCTACGTTTTATCTCTCTTTTTCTCCTTTTT
>JBJXHA010000314.1:0-4072 GCA_046160275.1 Bacteroidia bacterium
GCTTGTAAAAAGTTACTCGCAAACACGATTACAGAAGTATTTAGTTTTGAGGTAGTTGCGTTGTAAAATTGGATTTTTCATTAGAAAAGGTCGCAAACTTTTTAAAAGTACGCGACCTTTTTTTAGAGGAAACAGAACTCACAGATTTTCAAGTATTCCCTAAAACGACCACCCAACCGCGCCATATATCCAATGTACACTTGTGCGGGCGGGAATGTACCAGCCGTTTGCGGAGTAGGTTGTGCCAAAAATAGTGGGAGAAGGCGGTGGATTGTATAATAGAATACGGTTGAAGGCGAAAGTACCGCGATAGCCAATTTCCCCAAAAGCGCCTCTTGGGCTCATGCCCACGCGCCAACCCGCGCCCCAAGTCATGAGAAGTTGCTTCCATGAAGTTCGCGCTTTTTCTCCACTTTGAGGGATAGAAGTCAAGGCGGGGAATAAATTGCCAGCACCTAACTCCAAGAAGCCTCTGCGCCCCATTTCTTTCATATAATAACGTGCGGCAAGGGAAAAACCAGCATTTACGTACTTATTTCTTAGCCCATTGTCCCATGTTTTTTGCAAGCCACTTCGTTGTAAATCAAGGCTTGCAGCCCAATGTTTGTACTCATAACCCAATTTCAGCAAAAACAATTGATTTTGGTTCATTCGCGTATAAGCCAAAGCAATACTTTTGCTAATGGGGTAAGGAGAACGAAAAAAACTTACGGTATCCGTTGCCTTGTCTGTGCTTTCTTGCCCAAAAATCTGCTGGCAAAAACCTAGCAAGAAAATTAAAAAATAACTGTGCTTTTTCATAAGGAAATGCTTTTGTTGATTAGGTGATAAGTATCAGTGAACAATTAACAGTAAGCAGTTATCAGAAGTAAAATTTTGGCTATCAAGCAAATACACTTTTGAAATTAGTAAACTATTTTGTTCGCATTACTAACTGAGAATTGAGAATATAAGTATAACAGTTTTTTACAAATGAGGAAGTTTAGCTAACAGATGAGAATGATTTTGCAGAAAAGGAGGCGCACTTTCCAAAAATGCACCTCCTTTTCGATTATCATGAACGGCTACTTGATTTTACCCGGAGCCGCTTTTTCTTTCTCCTTTTCCTGACTTGGGCTTGGAGCCTGTGCATTGCTTTCTTTCCCTACAAAAAAGACCTCTGTAATACAAGTCTCATGTCCTTTTTTGCCAGGGTGTGCCTCCAAAATCGTTAGGCGAATGCGACGAACTCTTGGCGTGATTACCCCAAAATCCTTCACAATGTCAATACAACGTGCATAATTGACATCATCAATTTCCTTGTAAGGTCTATCAGGGAGATTGATGATGTGCTCATCCGTTTTGATACGGTTAGTAGGGTCAAGGTATTCGCGCTCGACCTTAATTTTACTTACCCTACCATTATTGTAATAAGTTGCCCCATTTTTATAATATCCATTCAAAATCACAATCGCACCTACGGGATAATCGTCAAATTTCACTTCAAACCATTCGCCTGCACCTTGATGCGGTGTTCCTTCTGACCAAGCCGTGTTATAATCAAAGTCATAGAGATTATCGGCAGTATAAGCTGTTGATTCAGAAGAGCATTTGCGCGTCAAAATCTTTTCTGTAGGAACGGTATTTTGGTAAATGGCTTTCCCTAATTTTTGAATGTTGTAATCACACTCTACACGCAAACTAGAAAATTTTTGCAAATTCGCATTTGAACGATTTAATACATAAGTTCCTAAGTCTTTTTCGCCAGTAAAGCCTACTTCACTCGAAACATAACCGCCTACATTTCCTACCAAACGCACCAAATCTTGAGGAACTTCCAAACATTCTACCATCACATTTAGGTTAGGAATGGTATTTTTTTCAGGTCCCATGCCCAAGCCCATTGAAGGAGAAAAATCTATTTGTAATGAACGGCTGCTATATTCTGGCAAAAAGCTGCGACCGAAATCCCAATCCTCAAAATTATTTTTGATTTTCATTTCGAGGGTAATCGTATGGTTTTGAAGCGCAGGAAAAAGCAAAGCAGCTTTGTACCATTTTCTTTGTACTTTCTGCACAAACTTTGTTCCATCAGGGCGAGAAATAGAATCAGTCAGAACAGGTTGCATATCCATCGTTTGCGAATAAGTAGCCTTTTTATCATCTACATTGAGATTGAAAACAGGTAGATAATCATCTTTCCACACAAATTCCTGCTCAAAGTTTTCGGTAAACTCCACAGGAAAACCGTATTCAATAGCCACCTCTTTTTCTTGATTGTTTAAAATATCAAATTGTGCACTGACAATAGAATAATCACCTTCTAGCCGCACCTTGATTTGCTCTGAAAACAAAATGAGGTTTGTGTTTGGGGTAAACACCTTGATAGTTCCAAAGCGAAATACTGGGGAACTTGCAGAGGGACCGCCTGCTAAACTTACTTGAGTAAGGCTTAGTAGCAGAGTTAGTAATAATGTACTAGAAATTCTCATTTGTTTGATTCTAAATGACTAAATTTTAGGTTGAACAAGCCGCAAATTTATTAATATTCTCTTAATTTACATACAAAAAGAAGTATTTTTTAAGAGATTGCAACTTGTTGCGCTTATATTGATGATTAAAGTAGGTTTGGGCAAAATATTTTACTACACCGATAGGTGTTTTACTTTATGATTATGCGCATTTTTTGAAAGAAAAAGATTTGGACATGAAAAGAAAAGTGGGTAATTTTGTTTTTATTAGCATCTCTGCTGAGATGAGAGGGGGTGAAAGGTGAAAAACATACCCTTTTTTAAATGAAAATGCAAAAAAACTTACTAATGAAAAAAGGAATTTTTATTGTTGCTCTTTTTAGTAGCTTGGCTTTATCTGCTCAAAATGATGCAAACTATTACCTAAAAATAGGAAGAAGAGCAAAGGAGCATCGCAATTATACAGACGCTATTGCGAATTTCAGTTTTGCTATTCGATTAGATAGCCTGAATGCAGAAGTTTATAAGGAGAGAGGAATCGCCTATGCGAGTAAAGGTGATTTGGACTTAGCACTCGCAGATTATCGTACCGCAACTTCTCTTAATCCAAAAGATGACGAGGCTTTTGGATATAAATCAAATGTTTTTGTATTAATGGATGAATTTGATTCTGCAAGGGTAGCGATAAATCAAGCGATAAGTTTGAATGATAAAGACATTAGGTTTTATGTTCAACGAGGCGTAATTAATGCGAAACAAGAGAAATGTGAGGAAGCTATTAAAGATTTTACCTACGCAGTGGAAGCAGAGCCTCAGCAAAGTTTTTATTATTACAATAGAGGATCGTGTTATAACGATATTGGAGAATATGCGAAAGCCGTTGAGGATTTTGGTAAAGTTATCGAGTTAGACAATGAAAATGATGCCGCTTTTTTTGCTAGAGGTGCGTTGAAATGTGAGTTTTTTGATAAGGAAGAAGGATGCCTAGATTTATCGAGAGCATTAGAGCTGGGCAATGAGAGGGCGAAAGAGAAGATTGATAAGTATTGCAAAAAAAGTAAAAAGAAGAAGAACAAGCATTAATTTTGGGAAGTTCCCTAAAAAAATGTATTGGAAGCTTTCTTTTCATGATGTTCTAATATAAAAAGTTCGGAACTCTTCGAGGAGTTCCGAACTTTTTTATCCAAAATGACCTATTTGAATTAATGTGAACCCGCAGGTTTTGCCGAAGGACCCGCATCTTCCGCGTGGAAAGGATCAGCTTCTACTTTTACTGTCAATTTCAAGGTAATTACCTCTTGGTCAGGGTCATTTGATTTTACACTAATCGTTTTCACGTTCTCCCCTACTCTGCCTGTTGAATCAAAAGTAGCATTGATTTCTGAAGTTTGTCCAGGTTTTACTACTTTTTCTTTCAATTCCGCTACCGTACAACCGCAAGAACCTTTTGCATATTCTAATACTAAATCTGATTTGCCTGTATTGGTAAATTTATACGCATGAATTACTTTTTCGCCAGCAATCACATTTTGCGCAGTATATTCTACTTCTGAAAACTGAATGTTTGGAGCTTCCGCTTTTTCTTTTTCAGACATTACTTTGTTAAAATTTCAATTCAAAGT
>JBJXHA010000315.1:0-8271 GCA_046160275.1 Bacteroidia bacterium
ACCCTGAAAAATAAGAACATTTGCCCTGCGCAAAGCATATAATATAAAGTATTGATATTAAGTAAATTAACACAATTCTCCTTTATCAATTATTCATTTTCCATTAATGACTTACCTTACTAACGTAATTGTGCCGTAACGCTCTCTATTCACAGAACCTTCTGCGTGTCCTAGCATTTTTACTCTGTAGGTATAAACGCCTTCTGGTGCATCTTTGCCGTTGATTTTTCCGTCCCAACCTTGACTTGGATTGTTTGATTCAAAGATTTTCTTGCCCCAACGGTCAAAAATTACCATCGAAAAGTCTTTTACAAAGGTTGTTGTCATGAAAAATACGTCATTAATACCATCTCCATTCGGGCTAAATGCTGTAGGCGAAAAAACGGTACCATCAGGCGAGGCACAATCTTGATTAGACTCGCTCACAAGCTCGTTTCCTTCTTTTTCATAAGCCAACACACGATAACAATTTTGTGCTTGAGCAAAAAGAACGGTATCATCAACAAAGGCAGTAAATGGCGGTAAAACAGTCCCTAACACTACATATTGTTGGGTATTTTGGTTAAATAATTCCACTTGATAATAGTCTATGCCCGTAGCCCATTGACTATAAGGAGTCCAGCTTAACAAAATAGAACCTCCCACATTTTGCGCATTAAGATGAATACTAGTCGCTACTCTTCCTTGAATCGTGCGCTGCTCACAACTATCTATGCCCACAACTCTATAAGTATAAGCCTGTTGTTGCACATTAATTTGCGAATTATCCTCATATTCTAATGGGTTTGGAAAACTTCCCACAGGATAAGCTTGTATGCCTTGAAAACCGCTACCTGCATCGCGTTCAATCACAATTTCTTTTAAACGGCGAATGTATGGAATGTTTTCCCAAGAAACTTTTACAAATTGATTGTTCACCACTGTCGCCAATTTCATGTCTAAGGCAATAGGAATTGAGCCTGTTACAATGCCTGCCCCTTGTGTTGTATCACTCCAAGCAGAAATATTGGCTGATGAAACTGCCTCCACCCGATAATTAATTGCTGAAGTACAATCAATTGCTGTATCTAAATAAGCGATTGTATTTCCATCGAGTGTTACCACAAGGTTTTGTATTGTGTTATAGTCCGTAATTCTGTAAATACGATAATTTTGCACAGTTCCCCAGCCAACGTAAGGAGTCCAATTCAATTGAACACACCCATTTTGCGCTACCGAAGATAACACCATGGTTGTATGCAAAGGCGATTTGTCCGAAGCTGTTCCACAAGCACTTACCACCTCTATTTCGTAATTGTAAGTTAGATTACGTGTATCTAAACCTGTATCTGTATAAACAGTATCGCTAATGTTGCTAGTTGTATAAATTTGTACCCCATCTCGATACAAACGATATTGCGCAAAATCATTGTTCGGATTTGGGAATTTACGATATGTTACCCTTACTTCTGTATCGCTTAAAGTCGAAGCCGATTCAATAGGGCTAGGATTCGGCTTAATATTATCCACCACAAAAATATAGTCGTCTTTGGTCAAAGTATCTTTACAACCATGCGTGTCCGTTACAATTAAGGTAATGTCGTAACTTCCAATATTTGCATAACTAACCGAAGCACTTGAACCCGTAGCTGTTGTAGGCGTTCCGTTCGGCATTTGCCAAACATAATCCAGCAAAGGGGCATCACCTGGTTGAGAAAGGCTTGTTAGTGTCGTGCTTCCTGATTGACAAATAATCGTAGGATTAGCAACAAAATCTACGATAGGAGGTTGATAAATTTGAACTGAATCAACAAAGGGCATTACAACTGCACAATTTGCTAAATTTTTCACCAAAATAGTAGGTTGGTAGGTACCTGGACTAACGTAGGTATGTGTATTTGTTGTTACACCACTACTAATAGCAATTGAATCACTCAAACCGCCATCTCCATATACCCAAAAATACCTGTCAGCATCAGTTGAACCTAGTAATTGGAAAGTTACCTCTGTCCCAGGACAGCCAACTTTAGGGGTAAAATTATAAGTCGCTGATGGGCCATCAATTTGAACTAAATTGGTTTGTGTTACAGTATCTTTACAACCTGCATCAGAAGTTACAATCAAGGTAACATCATAATCGCCAGGAATAAAGTAAGTCCAATGAGTAGTATCTGTTGTTACAAATTGTCCAAAGTTCCAATCATAAGAAATAACATTATGAGGACCATTGGTATTTGCATCAAAATATACTTTAAGCGGTGGGCAAGTAGCAATCGTATTGCTTGCATTAAAAGTTGCCACCAATTCAGAAACGCCTACGGTTGCCGTTGCTGTATCACTACAACCCAATAAATCTGTTACAATCAGGGTAGAAGTATAAGGAGTTGGGCTATTGGCGTAAGCAACTGCCGTTGGATTTGGGAAATTACCATTGAGGGCATTAGGATTTCCTCCCGGAAATTGCCAATTATAATTTAATCCCGTACCTGTGGAGGAGTTAATGTAGGTAACAGGCACTCCTTGACAATAAGCTGCAAATTGAGGGGCAAAGCTCGCAACAGGTTTCCCTACGACAATCGCATTGCTCAAAGTTGTAAAACCTGTGCAACCCAAATTGTCTGTTACCACTAAGAATAAATCAAATGAACCATTCGCATCTATTGCAAAGGAAACATTTTGCCCCGATGGATTCGCAGGAATAAGTGCCGTATTTGCACTCCAATCCCAAGAGGTAATATTAATACCCGAAGGAAGAGGATTAACGGTTCCGCCTATTAGGTTTACTAAGTGAGGCGCGCAACCTGAATTAGGGGAGTTTACCGCAATAGTAGGGGTAACTCCTCCCACCGAAACAGGAACAGGAAAAGCAACGGAATCTTTACAGCCGATGCTATTTGTGGCAATGAGTGAAACTGTATAAATTCCTACTGTTGTGTAAGTATGACTTGCCGTGAGAACACTCGTTGCTGAATAATTATTGCTTGTTCCATCGCCCCAATCATATCTATAATTAGCTGAATTAGATGCACTTACAATAATGGGCACAACAGAAGATCCTACACAAAGCGTATCTTCGCTTGGAGATAGATTGAACGTAGCACTCGGTTTTCCTACATTAAATACCATAGTAAAAGAATCGGAAGGACAAGTTGAGTTTGTTCCTGTAGCAACCAATTTTACAGTATAAGAACCAGGAGTTGTAATGGTCAAAGTGGGGTTTGTGCTAGTCGTGCTACTCAAATTTGCACCAATGTAGGGATTTACCGACCATTGCAAGGTTGTCCCTGCTGATGAAGAGTCATTTAATTGAAGGGAAAATGGGACATCACAACCATTAGTTGTATCTGCGCCAAATTTTGCTAAAATCCCTGTCGTACATACAATTTCAAGTTTAGTAGTTTGTGTAACGCAGCCATTGTTAGAAACATACATTGTTACATCAAAACAACCAATCGAATTAAAAAGATGTGAGGTTGTCAATGACAGAGAGGGATTAGTGATAGCGGGTGGACTTTCGCCAAAATTCCAATACGTTTGCGCCCCAGAAGGCATGACATTGGTGGTGTTAATAAAACTAAAAGGCGTAGAAACACAGTCAAAGGCAGGGCTAACATTAAAATTCAAACCATTTACAGGCGTTCCCACTTCCACAACTAAAGTGGAACTGCTAGTACAACCCAAATCATCTGTAATCGTCAAGGTAACGGTTTTATTACCCTGTGTAGCATAAGTTACTGTTGGATTGGAGCTTGCCGTATTGGGCGAAAAAGTGCCACCTCCCGTAGAACTCCATAAATAACTTACAATCGAAGTTGCATTATTCAAGGTAGGACTAGCATTTAATTGAATTGCTTGTCCCACACAACCGCCTGGAGGAGCTGCCGTAAAACCTGCACTTGCCCCCCCAATCAAAATATAATTGGTTGCAGTAAAAGTATTCGAACAGCCGGTAACGGGATCCATCGCAGTTAAGCTTACATCGTAAGCACCTTCGTTACTATATGTAATACCTGATGGATTTGTTAGGTTTGAACTGCCTTGGTTTGAGCCAGGAAACGCCCATGAATTAAGATAGTTTGGGTTTGAAGGGGTAGTTGTAGAAGTAAAGATAAAATTATTTGCTTGTGACACATCACAGACGGCGTTGTCATTTACGGTAAAAGAAGCAACAGGATTGGCATTCACCGTAATTTGAACAGAATCTTTGCCAATACAACCATTTCCATCGTTTACGAGGGTTGCATACGCCCAATAAGTACCTGCTGTACTATAAGTTACTGTTGCATTTGCTCCTTGCGCTGTTGTAGGAGAAGCATTGGGAAAAGTCCAACTTAAGGTATTACCTGGAGGCGGAGGGCTAGTGAAAAGAATTGTTCCGCCTTCACAAACTGCGGTATTAGAAGTACTTATAATAGGTGGATTTTGCCCAATCTGTACCGTATCTATTTTTGTTGAAGAACAACCTGTTGCTTGGTTTGTGATGGTTAAAGTTACGGTAAATTGCCCAGAAACAGCAGAATAAGTGTGCGAAGTTCCTATATTTGTACTATTAGAAGTATTTGAGTCGCCAAAATTCCAGGTATGGTCTAAACCTGCAGTACTGCTAGGCGTTGAAAAATTCACTAATCCTAAACAAGGATTAGGTTGATTTATGGTAAAATTGGCATCAGGAGATGCATTCAGTTGAATGGTTTGAGCAGGTACAAATGCTTGACAACCCAATGCATCTGTTACTACTAATTGTATATTTTTTACCCCTGCTGATAAAGTGGTGGGATAGTAAATAATCGAAGGATTCGTGGGGTTATTCGTGTTTACCCCTCCACTATATGCCCAATTATAGCTTAGCGGAGCTGTTCCTCCTGTTGTTGTATTATTAATGGTGATGCTATCACCTGCACACACTTGAGGAGGGTTTCCTAAAGGAGCAGTAATGGCAAAACCTGCATTAATACCAGGGTTAATCGTAAAATTCGCAGGCGGTAATACCGTTACTTGGCTTGTGTTAATATTTGTCGCCGTACAATTTGCCGTAAAAGTTCCTCCATTGGGATAGGTAAGAGAGGGAGAGCCTGAAAAAGACCCTGCTGGACTAGAAAATGTCCACACAAAAGTGTAATTCGCATTTCCGCCAGGCATATTTGCCGCTGTAAATGTTACCACAACGGGCGCGCAAAAGTTCGTAGGCGTCCCCGAAATCACAATGTTTTGCGCTACAACAGAAAATGAACTTATCCAAAAGAAAAGTCCAAAGCAGAGATAATGCAAAAAGTGTTTTTTGGTGTGCATGAGGCAGTTCAGATACATGAAAATTTGATGAATGGATATAATAAAGCGATATAACATAACTAACTATTTTGAATTTTTGCAAGTAAAAAGACAATTTAATAAATTGAATATCAATTTATTATAATTAACCCCTTATTTGTATAGTTTGAAAGAAAGGCAAACATTACCCCAGTTTAGGTTGCAAATATCCTACTAAAAAACGAAAAAAAACAACATTTATGTTTTATCTGTCAATTTTGAAGCCTAAACTGCGTGTTTTTTTTTTGTTTTTCTTACATTTGCCAATATTTGAAAGAAAGAGAAGTACATTGTATTTGGGTTGGAATTTACACGGGTTGGGCGTTTTTTTGTTTCTCTTGATATAATAAAAGATATTCAGACAAATAACGACCCTAAGATTGACGACCGTTTAGAATTACTGATTGAGGAGATAGGGAATGGGTAAACAATCAAGGCTAATACTAGCTTTTTTTTTACCACAAAGTTTCACAAAGTATTTTTCACAAAGATGCACAAAGTTAGGTGTTAATAAATGGGATTTTCGTAATTTCCCCTACAATTCCCCAATATCCTCATCTTCTCTTCTTTGTTGGAAGCTCAACCTATATTTTTTTGCGTCATCAATCGCTACATTTAATTCAAATCCTATCAACAAAACGGCAGAAACATAATAAAACCAAAGCATTAAGATAACAACAGTAGCCATACCACCATATAATTTGTTGTAATTGCCAAAATTAGCAAAGTAATAGTTTAAGGCAATCAAGGTGAGCAGCAATAAAGTACTGCCAACTACCGAGCCTGCGGAGAAAAATCGCCACTTTTTGCCACGAATCGAACCTAATTTGTAACTCATCGAAACCCCAAAAAGAATCAAGGTAAAATTGATGAGATAATTTAATCCTTTTAAGATAATTTTGCTACTAATGGGGATAAGCTTAAACTGATAAAGCCAATCAATGAGAAATTCACCTAGATTGAGTATAGTAATCGAAACCAAAAAGAACAAAACCAAAATAAAAAAAATGCTAAACGCTACGGCATACCATCGAAGTAAACCCTTGCGCCTATTTTCGCCATCGTGATGGGAGAATGCGCCCATCATCGCAAAAATACCCCTAATAGAGGAGTTCAATGCCAAAAAAACATTCAACAACAACCACCAAATGCTTTCCTTTTTTTGCAAAAATCGCAAGACTAAGGGCTCAACCGTAGGAATACTGCCACGCGGAATGTATTGATTGATGAGTACCGTAACTTCGTGTTTGATGTTGATATGCGGAATGTAAATATAAGGAACGAGCAGAAACACAAGAATTAGGGTAGGGAAAAGCGAAAAAAAGAAATTATAAGCCATCGCTGCCGACATCAAATTGAAGCGGCTACTAGATAAGGATACGATTAGAAAACGTAACACATCATAAAGTCCTACCCCATGAAACCCTGGTGGCTTGATGCGGCGTAGAAACAAATAAATGCGTTGTAAATTACGCTTGATGAGTTTTTGATACACAATAGTAAATTGGATAAGTGTGTCAATTTTGGCAATATTCGTGTAGTGTTTTAGTTTCTTTGGGAAATTCCCTAGATTTTACGAGAAAATTACCCTCATCTGACACCGAAACGATGACTAATTTCACGCTACAATTTTAGCAAGGAATTTCCAAAACTATAGCAGAATTAGCGCGAAAATACGAAGAATTTTAAAACTTTTATGATTTTTCGATGTTTGCCTCCTAAATCCATGGTTTTATAAAATAAATGTTTGAACACTGTTCCATTTTTTGCATTATATTTGCTAGATAAATGAAAGAAGGTAATCACACAATGGCATACCTTCATTCAACGATAAAGTCGCAATGTTCTTGATAGATATAAAATAAATAGGCTTATTTTTTTTGGAATATCAAAATAAACTCGTAACTTAGTATTGATATTTAGCTAAACGAACTTTTCATTTTTCAAGTTAATACTGTAAAACGCCCTAGTTCAGTTATTTTATTAGCGCAGTTCCCTTTATTTTTTCTGTTCACTATTAAACGCAATGACAAGATGCCTTACTTAGAATTAAAAACAAACAATCCCGATGTATCAATTGGTATTTGGCGAATCGAAGAATCTGAACCGTATTTTATGACGCGGTTGAATCTCTACGAAAATGAACAAACAAGATTAAGTCGCATTAATAATGGGCAAAAAAGATTAGAATGGCTTTCTAGTCGCCTGTGTTTGAAGAACTTACTCAAAATTCGCCACAAAGTAGAGTCCCTCAATAATCCTGAAGGGCGACCTTACTTATCTGATAATTCTCATCATATTTCTTACTCTCATTCTCACGGTTATGCTGCCGCCGTTGCTTCTCATAAGCACGAAGTTGCCATAGATATCGAGTTATTTTCTAAAAAATATAATCCCGAATTGAGCCATAAATTTATGGATAAACGGGAACTCGAATACTTCCAAAAACACAAAGACCCTCATTTTTTCTACCTCATTTGGAGCGCGAAAGAAACCTTGTTCAAAATTCAAGGCAAAAAAGGCGTTTCGCTCCGACAACACATACACATTCAAATCGAAGATTTTAGCCTAAGACAAAATGGCAAAATCACAGGTTACATCGAAACTGAAAACACCAAACGTTATTACGAAATTTCTTATGAGATTTTTTCTGATTTTGTGCTTACTTATACTCACAACAGCTTGTCAGAAGGCAAGAGAGCAGTCGCACGCTAAGGTAAGTATTGAAAAACTTCAAGTAAAAACCTTACAAGAACGCCTTGCAAACGCTGCAAAGCCCTTTGTGGTTGTTAATTTTTTTGATTCGCAATGCAAGAGCTGCGAAATGGAACTTCCCTCTTTGGCTGAATTGCAAAAAAGTGAATCAAAAGAGGCAGAAGTTGTGTTTATCTCTATGGATAGCACTGCTGAAATGCGCAAAAAATTGCCTGCATTTTTGGCAAAACAACAAATCGAAAAGGGAGTGTATGAATGGGAAGGCAAAAG
>JBJXHA010000316.1:0-3163 GCA_046160275.1 Bacteroidia bacterium
TGTAAATTCTAACCTTAATTAATAAGTAAACGCCTCTGCTCTATCTGGAATTGAGCCACCAAAACGCTGATATAACGGTTTTAGGTCAAAGGTTAAAACTCCTCCACTGGAAGAAATAGGAGAAACATTTGTTACATCAATGTCGCCTGCCGAAGACCAATGATTAAAAATGGCAGTATTGGGAACGTAAGTAGTTCCATTGGGAATGGCAACCGTCCAAGTGCTAGGATAAACCGCATGGCGAACTTCGTAAGGAAAGGCATCTACTCCACCAGCCCAGTTAATGGAATTTTTAAAATACGCTTCCATATACATATCCACGAATCCATTTATGTTACAACCTGCTGGGATTCCCGAGTTCTCGAAATGCGTATCTATAAAGAAGGGATAGGTTTTGTAATAATCAGGTGTTTGTCCACAGCCTTTTTGATTGATAGGCTTTGAGTATTGGTCTGCATTCGCATCAGCAATATCACTTACATAGGCATAAGGACGCACTTTTATAACTGCATGATATTCCATTGCTACCATTCTAAATTTTCCATCAAACAAAATACTATCTCCTTGCCCAAATGCAAAACCACTCGGCAAGCCACTGTTAAAATCATAGACAAGCGTAATATCTGTATTGCCAGGGTAAGTTACCGTTGCAGGAACATTTGAGATAGTAATATAATTGCTTGCCGAAGCATCCCAAATCTTTACTGTTCCGCCGCCAACAGGCTCTGCTTTTCCATTTCCAACAGGGTTATTATTAAAGAAAAAAGAAACATAGCCATAATTCCAATTGCTTACGTTGTTTGGATTATGAATAAATCCACGATATTTCATTTGCATCGTATCTCCCAAAATAACATTCTTGCTTGCAATCAAAGCAGGATTTACATTACCCGAAGCATCTGTAACATTGTCATTGTTAGCATCGGCTGTGCCATAAGAAATTCTTGTATTTGAATAATCAATACTAACTACCCCTTCACAAAGCGTTTGGGGGCATGGATGTTCGATGATATAATTTAATTCTCTACATAAATTATAGTAAGAATTACAACTTGCCGAAGGATAAAACTTAGACTTTCCAATAATCGTATTATTCCAGCTTCCGCAATTTATGGTATTGACCGCTTCCAACTCAATACACAACACCTTATCTGACCTATTTCCTGCAAAAACCGCAGGCATATTTGAATTATTAAAGCGGATTTTTAACGTGTCACCTGCCATACTTGTAGAAGCCTGTGTCCAAATTGCACCTGTATTTGACTCGGTGAAACTAATATTACAAGTGGCAGGATTAAAAACAATTCCTTGCGGCAACACATAATAATATTCATAATAGCCTGTATTATCATAGCCCTTGGGCAATTTAAAATACATATAACTACAAAAGTTTCCTTTCTCGCCGTCATGCAATATTTCTGGTCCTATAATAGACTGCTCTCCTATGTAATAAGCAGCATCTTCCCAATAAGTACCAGGTCTTTGAGGGATACCTAAACCAGACAATCCTCCAACACCCCGAGAACTACAAGCATCAAAATAAGAGCCTCCTTCTACATCAAACCCATAAATGTATGCGCCATCGTAATTCATACAAGCATTTGTATTGGGGCGTTTCCCTTTAAATGTAACTGTAATAGAATCTCCTGCGAGAATATTAGGCAAAGGAATACTAACTCTCTCGCCTGAATTAGCAGAAGGAGTTGGCGTAAAATAACTGGGGTTAGCAGGGGAAATGACAGTTGCACTTAACGGAACCCCATTTGCCGCAAAATCGTATAAATACTGAAATTCGCTCCGTGAACCTAATGTTACTACAATAGAACTAGCTGTTGCGTTTCCTATATTATAAAATTTGACAGAATAATCAGTAGGCGTTTCAGGGCAGGTAGGAAACGTTATATCAGGAGCAATCACCGTTATATTTGCAACCATATAAGTATTGTTCCAACCTACGTTTGCAGTCCCATATCCTTTAATATCTGTACTATTTGTAACGGGGCAGGGGTTATTGCCATAGCAGCCATAATAAGCGGTATAATTAGCTTGAGAATTTACGCTCGCACTTGTACAGCCATCATTAGCGGGAATGAGGATGGTTTCAGTAAAGCTAATCTGCTCATTTTCATCAAAATAAGTGTCATTATTTCCTATTCCTGTAAAATTGCTTATCGTAATTGTAGCGTTAGAAGTACCAGCACCTGCGGTAATTACTCCGTCTGTAACGCTTTGTATCGTTACACCATTGGTATTTGTTTCATCAATACTAATGCTTTGAACGCGCCCGAAACCACCGTTTACAATGTTGATTGTTCGCGTAAAAGTCGTATTAGGTGCGCCACTATGATAGTCGTTTGCTATACTCAAAATCGTAAGTGCCGCATAGCGAATATTGTATCCATTCGAAAAGGCAGTTTGAACTGCCCCGCTTGAAGGGGTATAAGTAAAAGTGTTTACATTTACAGGCTCATTAATCCGCCGACAATCCGCTTTTAATAGATAAGTAAGGGTAAGTGTCTGAGAAACAGGAATTGAAGGTAAGGTAAAACTAGGAGCTTCATCGTTTCCAGTATTATTCAGCGTTCCACTTCCTCCTCCTGAAAGTGTGTAACTTGCAGTAGAGCCTTCTAAGCGAATCCCAAGCGGCAAGTCAATTTCCAAGTTGCCATTTGTGGCAGCAGTGCCTACATTTTGTAAAGAAACCGTAAAAGTGCCTGCATCTCCACAAACATCTAACGGATTAGTAGGTAGAGGTGTAGTTGAAGTAAATGTGATTTGAGCTTGCACGTTCAGGCAAAGCCAACTCAAACATAATAGCAAGGTATAGCGCAAGGAAATCCCTCCTTGAGCAAGCGGTTGTTTGAAAATTCTCATTCTAAAATATTGATTTGGAAATCCACTAAAGTCGCAGGAGAAGTGTTGGATATTTACGAGAAAGCCTACTTTCCTTGTAAAACACAAAATTAAGGGTTTTATACGTTTGTATGTTAGCAAGGAAAGGCTATATGTAAGGTTAGGAAAATAACTATCCTAGAATGAAAAAATATTGCTCTGCATTAAAAAAAAAGCGGTAGTAACACATTGATTGATATTCATTATTTTTTCAAAAAAAACGAATTAACACAATAAAAAACGAGCCCTAGAAAAATAATACGCGAGATCG
>JBJXHA010000317.1:0-10443 GCA_046160275.1 Bacteroidia bacterium
GCGTCCCAAAGATTTCGATGAGTTAGCGTATACAGTTGTGCAGCGTATTCTTGACAAATTAGACTTGGATATAAAAGAGGCATATCGTTGGGGTGAGGAATAAATATCATGGTTAGACCTGCTAAGATTCAGGAAAAATCTTAGCAGGTCTTTCGCTGGAAAATCCTTCGGATTCAGCCCTAGTAATGCGAACAAAATATTTCGGCACTTCGACAAGCTCAGTGGAGTCCAGCTCAATACAAGTAAGTTACCAACTTTAAAAATATAAATACCTAATATTCAGTCTTTTATTTCTGATAACTGATAACTGATAACTGTTTACTGTTACTTGTTCACTGATACCAATTTATTTCCCCCAGTTAAAATAATAGCCCAAATCTAAGCCCCAGTAGCCTATTCTTTGCTTGATAGATTTATCAGTGCTAGTATCTGTCATGCCTTTGTTCCAACGAACCCCTAAATCAAACATACCCACTTTTTCAATAGTCCAATCTATTCCTAAGCTCGTCAAAAGCCCGATGCCGATTGGGGAAAGTTTTTGTAATTTGGTAACAGCATCACCTATTTTTACGGTTCCTCCCGTATGAATATCAATGTTTGTACCTGCCAAAGCACGAATATGAATCCCTGTATTTCCGCCAATTTCAGGTGTTCTCAGGCGCAATGCCACAGGGATTTCAACACTATTGATGTTGATTTTGCTTTTCACAAGCGTACTATTGGTAAAACCATGCATTTTATAGCCTAAACCTGTATGAACACTAAAATTTTCCGTAAAATTGTAGTTCATCATCAAACTAGCGATAAATCCTAACTTAGAACTATAACCGCCTTGCTTTACCCCGTCTGAATTAAAAACGGAAGTTGTAGATATAATCGGACTAATTCTAATCCCTGCGTCAATCTTACTTTGTGCAAAAGTGTTTGAAAAACAAGCAATTGCGAATAATGTAAAAACTAATTTCTTCATAAATGCGATAATTTAGATTGTATTAAGTAATGAAAATAAAACCATTTGTCGAACAGATTTGCACCAAAGATAAAAAGAAGAATTGGAATATGAAAAAGGAAAGGGAAAAACGCTATTTTAGCCTTTTGTTTTTGTTTCCTATTTCTCCCTCTCAAACGCATATTTCCGTTAAAATGCTGCATTTGTTTAGGCTAAACCGCCAATAAACCCTAATTTTGTGGGCTATTTTTCTTTTCATTTCAAAATATTTTGGGCTTGGCTTACGTTTTAGGCTTGTTTTCTACGATAAAAGGTTTTCAAAAATTCATCTATGCGTCATTTTTCATTTCTTATTTGGGCATTTTGGGCAGTGTGTTTGGCGTTTCAAGGCTGCCAAAAAGACCCTAATGCAGACATTGCAGACATTCACTATCGCACCGATTTTCGCCGCACCGATTCTTTGTTGTATGCAGGGGCGAAAGCGTTTCATGACGATTCGACTATGGCAATGAAAAAAGTCTATGAGCAGTTTTTGCAACCTGAGCGCGATTTTTGGTGGGAATTTTCGGGAGAGGAAGCAAATGTTTTTCGCTTACAAATTCCTATAAGTAAGGTAACACCTACTTTCCAAGATTCGATTTTGATGCTTTGGTCGAGTGATTTTTTACGCAATCCTGATGGGTATAAGTTGTTAGACACTATTCAGCAGGTATTTCCTAACCAACAAATTTTTGAGGAAAGCCTTAGCCCTTTGTTTAAGCGCGTGAGGAAATATTTGCCAAATGCACAAATTCCTAAAATTCGCACACACGTTTCGGGCTATGATTACAAAATGCCACAAGCCGATGTTACGATTATGACCCCAAAATATATTAGTGTGGGTTTGCATTATTTGTTAGGCGAAAATTGTCATTATTATCCCTCTCAAATTCCGAAATACATTAGCCGCCGCTTGGATAAAAAATATTTGGCGGTATTGGTTGGAAATGAACTTGTTAATCGTGTAGTGCCTGAGCCAGAAACGAAGGAAACACATTTATTGGCAAAAACCATTCATTTGGGTATTCGTCAATATGTGTTAGATAAATTATTGCCTAACGAACCCGACAGCATGAAGTTATACTACACCGAGAAGCAAATGTATTGGGCAGATTATTATGAGGAGCGAATTTACAAGGAAATTGTACCCCAATTATATTCTACTGATTTTTTGACTTATCGCAAATATTTGGAAGAAAAGCCTTATACTTCGGATTTGTCTTTGGAATCTGCGCCACGTTTGAGCCAATATTTTGGTTGGAAAGTAGTGGCAAGTTACATGGAAAATCACCCCAAAGTAACACTAGAGCAGCTTTGTATCATGCAAAATTACGAGCAGATTTTTAAAGAATCGAAATATAAACCCTAGGTAGTGAATAATTAAGAATGAATAGTGATAGCCGAAATGTGCTAAAAACGTATGAGTAGGTAATACAAAATCCCTCAAAATAAACTATTGGGTAGGGTTTATAGTTATCATTAGTTGATGGTTTTAGTAAGTATGCAGCAGAATCAATTTATGGTATAATCCATTCTCAAAACACTGATAATCTAATCATTATCTTTATATTTAACTATCAACTATCATTTATTACCTACTTATAATATGGCGGTACATCCTTTTGTTGATTACGTAAAAATTTATTTTAAAAGTGGAAAGGGCGGAAGCGGGAAAGTTTCTTGGCGCAGAGAAAAATTTGTTCCTAAAGGTGGTCCCGACGGTGGCGATGGCGGTACAGGCGGCTCGATTTCGATTCGCGCTAATTCGCAATTTTGGACATTATTAGACTTAAAATATCGCAAGTTCATTACCGCAGATGACGGAGACAATGGACAAGGTTCGAATAAAAAAGGGAAAGATGGCGATTCTATTGTGTTAGATGTGCCGCTTGGAACTTTGGCAATTGATGCTGATACAGAGGAAATTATTGGTGAATTAGTCGAAGATGGGCAAGAACTTATCTTGGTAAGAGGCGGCTATGGCGGCAAAGGCAATACTTTTTTCAAATCTTCAACCAATCAAACGCCTGATTATGCGCAACCTGGGCAAGAAGGCATAGAAAGAACGGTCATTTTGGAGCTAAAAATGTTGGCAGATGTAGGCTTAGTGGGCTTTCCAAATGCAGGAAAATCTACTTTGCTTTCGGTGTTGAGCGAGGCAAGACCCAAAATTGCCGATTATCCCTTTACGACTTTGGTGCCGAATTTGGGCATTGTGCGCTACCGCGATTTTAAATCTTTTGTTATGGCTGACATTCCTGGAATTATTGAGGGAGCTTCAGAGGGAAAAGGTTTGGGTACGCAGTTTCTTCGACACATCGAACGCAATGCCGTATTGCTTTTGATGATTGCCGCAGATTCGCCCGACATCGAAAAGGAATATGCTATTTTGCTGAATGAGATTGAAACTTTCAATGAAGAATTGATAGACAAACCTCGTTTATTGGCAGTTACAAAATGTGACATGATTGATGAAGAGCTTGAAAATGAAATTCTTAGCTCGCTTCGAGACATTGATGCTGAAGTTGTTTTTATTTCTTCCGCAGCGCAAAAAGGCTTAGATGTTTTAAAAGATAAATTGTGGGCGATCATTCGGAAGTAGAATCCTAAGATTTGTCAAAAAAGATTGTTTTATATAAAAGAGGCTGTAAAAAAAGTTTGGAACTCTTCGAAGAGTTCCAAACTTTTTTATCAACGCGTGCACAATTACGTTTCTTAATAAAAAGTAATCAAATCTACATCAAATACTAAGGTAGCATTTGGTGGAATTTTCGCGCCTTGTCCTTGTTCGCCATACCCCATTGCCGCAGGGATAATAAAAACAGCACTACTTCCCATTTTCATTTTAGGAATCCCCACTTGCCAGCCTTTAATTACTTGCCCTAAGTTGAAATCTGCCGCACTTTTGCGCTCATAAGAAGAATCAAAAATATTTCCATTCAACAAGCGACCCTCATAATTAGCTGATACCGTGGAAGTTACACTTGGTGAGGGTCCCGTTCCTTCTTTTACTACAAACATTTTTACACCGCCATCCAACTTAATGATTTTAGAAGAATCGGTAATCACATAAGGCTGATGTTTGCCGTGTGAGGGCTTGTTTGCGTCATCGGCACTTGATTTTTCTGCTGACGCTGGCGTTTCAACAGGCGGCGGTGGTGGCGGAGTTTGTTGTGTTTCAGATGCAGACTGATTACAAGCGGGGAGTACAAACCCCAAACCGCACAACATGAAGAAAAAATACTTTTTCATATAAAAATAGTTTTATTTGGAAACAAATTTGCCACAAAAATAAGGGTAAAATTCTTAATTTTTACTTACTTTGCACTTTTTAAGCGAATATGCAAGTAGAAAATGTTGTAATTTTGGGTTCGGGACCTGCGGGGTGCGCGGCTTCTTTGTTTTTGGGGAAGGCAAAAGTGCCACATTTAATATTAGATAAAAGCACTTTTCCGCGAGATAAGGTGTGTGGTGATGGATTAAGTCCCAAAGTTACGCACGTTTTGCGTAAATATGACGAGCGCTTGATTCGAGAAATGGCAAGTCGCCCTGCGGAATTTGCGCCAGGTTGGGGCGGTTCGGTTTTTTCTCCTAATAATAAACGCCTCGACATTCCTGTAAAAATGCGTTCAGATTTGCCGCCGGGTTTTGTTGCGAGAAGAATGGAATTTGACCATTTTTTGACCACGCAATTAGACAAAAACTACGCGAACCTCATACAAGGTGCGAATGTAACGAATTTACAACAGACCCCCGCAGGCATTGAAATTACTTATACACAAGGACAAGAAACGCGGCAAGTATTGGCAAAAGTGCTAATTGGGGCAGATGGCGACCGCAGCCTTGTGCGCAAAACTTTTACCGATTGGAAAATTGATGGCAAACATTATGGCGCAGGAGTGCGTGCATATTATAAAGGGGTAAAAGGTTTGCACCCCCAAAATTACATCGAATTTTATTTTTTAGAGGAAGTATTGCCTGGCTATTTTTGGATTTTCCCCTTGCCTGGCGATGAAGGAAGGGCAAATGTAGGGGCAGTAATGCTCTCGGATAGTGTGAGTAAACGAAAAATAAATTTAAAAGATTTGATGCTTAATGCCTTGGCTACCAATCCAATATTAAAAGAGCGTTTTGCCGATGCCGAATTAGACGGAAAAATCATGGGCTGGGGCTTACCTATGGGTTCAAAACTTCCTACTTTATCAGGCGATAATTTTATGTTGGTAGGCGATGCCGCTTCCCTTATTGACCCCATTTTGGGTGAAGGAATCGGAAACGCATTGTATTCGGGAATGTTAGCTGCGGAAGCCGCCACCAAAGCCTTGACAGAACAAACTTTTTCTGCTGCTTTTTTCAAAGAAAACTATGATGTTCGTATCAAAAGATGCTTAGGCAGCGACCTCAAATTAAGTCATTTTTTCCAAAGAGTTTGTTCCAATCCCAGAGTTATCAATTTTTTGGTGGGAAAAGCTGAAAGAAACCCTGTTTTTATGGAAATGGTGAGTTGCGTATTTGATGATATGGAAATGCGCGAAAAATTATTCTCCCCCTTATTTTATTTCAGATTGTTGTGGGGCTTCTTTTGAAAGAATGGAAACAAGCTCATTTTCAATCCATTGTGAATAATGCCTAGCACCTTGATCATTCAAGTGCACCCTATCCATCCAAGCTGTATTTTTATCCCAAAGACTGTCGGGTGTGATAAGTAAAGGCGCATATTGTAAAAAAGTTGCTTTATTAAAACATTCATTTGGCATACCATATTCTTTTAATAAAAAAAAGTACACTTTGGTTTCCTTTGGAATTAGCTTCATTAATGCTGCTAGTTCAACAAAAGCAGACTTATGATGTCTTTGATACGCTTCCATCTTATCGGGGTGAAAGTGGCTAAAAAACTGTTTACTTTCTTGCGTATAAGCGGCTAATTCTTCTGCTGTTGCCTGTTTATTATCTTGTGCATATCCATAAAAACCCTGCGGAATAGCTTGTATTTCAGGTATATGTAATAGTTTTTGTCGAATATTTAACAAGCGAATTGTGAGTGCCTTTTGAATATTTTCTCTGTATTCTGCACCCTGTTGTGGTGAGTGTATAATATCCTCCCAGTCTGCTACATAACCAAAATCAAGGTGATTTGCTCGTGCAATGTTAAATCCCGCTTCAATAAAAAGGTAAGCAGGTTTTTGATGTTTGAGAAGTTCCTTTACAAAAAAGTATTGCATATTCATGGTAGGGCCACAATAACCTAAATTTGCAACATGAATATTTTTTTGAAGCCGCTGATTCAATTGCGTTTCCAAGAGTGAATCTTGAATGGCATGTAAAGTCTTTGACGAGCCCACAAATGCAATGTCTATGGGGCGTTTTTCCTTTTCTATTCGCTGCAATATCCATTTCCCATGCTGATAACAAGTCGAACCCACATACTGAAAAGCGAAATATTTGTCTAATGGGCTTTGAATCAAAAAGTAAATGAAAAGGAAACCTGGCGCGAGGAAAAGCGCTGCTTTTAAGATGCTACGTTTTTTCATTTGTAATAGAGATTAGAATTGAAAGTAAATAAAGCTAGGTGGGTTCTCAATTTTGCCAAATAACAACATCCAAATAAGAATAAGATAACAGAAACTCCACCTTAAAGGGAAAACGGTTTTGGCAAAGAAATCATTTCTTTGTACAAAATGGTCACCTATCAAAAAAAGGCATAAAGACGCTACCAAAAGCATCGCATTTTTATCAAAAGCCATGATATGTTGCTGAAAATGAGCAAATTGTTCTTTCAGGGAGATACTTGGTAATTTAACAATATGTCGAAGTATGGCTATCGCGTGTGGTAAATTATTTGCCCTAAAAAATACCCAAGTCATACAAATAAGGCTAAATGTGCAGCACCACGCGCCTAACTTATAAATAAAATCTGTTATAAAATACTTTCCTTTTAGGTATTGAGTGAAGAGGCTTTTGGCTACTTGCTCTACTATTAGCAATACTCCATTGAGACCACCCCAAACCACAAATGTCCAACTAGCGCCATGCCATAAGCCACTGATTAAGAAGGTAATCAAAAGATTCAAATATTTTCTATAAGGAGCAACTTGACTTCCGCCCAAAGGAATATACACATAATCTTTGAACCAAGTAGAAAGAGAAATGTGCCACCTTCTCCAAAATTCAGAAATTGAGGTGGAGTAATAAGGTAATTTGAAATTGGTCATCAATTCAAACCCCATAACTTTTGCTGCGCCAATTGCTACCTCCGAATAGCCCGAAAAATCACAGTAGATTTGCAGTGCAAAGCAAACCGTTCCAATGACATAAGCAAGCGGCATAAGATTGGGTTGAGCATAAACCTTTTCCACAATTTCAGCCAATTGGTCGGCAATTACAATTTTCTTAAACAAGCCCCACAGCATCATATTAATTCCTTTCGATACATTTTCTGATCGAAAAGCGGGTAAATTATGAAATTGATGTAGCAAGTTTTGAGGACGTTCAATAGGTCCAGCCACTAATTGTGGGTAGAACATCACATAGAGCGCGTAAATGCCAAAATGTTTTTCTGCCTTTTGATTCCCACGATACACTTCTATCACATAACTCAAACTTTGAAAAGTGTGAAAGGATAAACCAATCGGCAAAATAATTTCCAATGCTTCTAAGGAGTATTGCCAGCCGATAACCTTAGCGAGATACACAACACTTTCTTGGAAAAAGTTGTAATACTTGAACACAAATAGGATAAGACAGGTAGTTACAATGCTGATTATCAGGTAATTTTTTCGTTCCTTACCTTCCGCCTTTTCGATACAAATGGCAGCGAGGTAGTCAATCAAAATGGTAATGCCCAAAATAGCAAGGTACTTGGGAATAAATGCCATGTAAAATACGCAACTTGCTAAGAGCAGCCATAACCAACGATGTTGAGGTTTGAGCAAGAAGTAACCGAGCGTGGTTATGGGGAAAAAACCCATAAACGCTAATGAATTGAATAACATAGTGTTAGTGTGATTGGTGGATTGATGTATAAGGCTTGCTTATACAAACGTTTACGATTAATTTAAAAAATGAAAAACTTGTATTATCTCTTTTAATTGAGTGGTTATATTGTAAAATAATCTATTTTTCTATCAATTGAGCTTCTTGTTAACATAAACGACAGGATTATAAAAAGGTAGCCTTGCAAGTAAATTTATTCAAAAAAAAGGAGTGACGCACGCTTTTAGCATACATCTCTCCCTTTTTTAGTCCTACAAATGTAGTGTTTTGTTTTTAATATAATTTCGGCATATAACTTCTTGTTGTAACAGTTGCCCCAAGTGCGTGAAGCAAATTATATAAGCCAAAATACGTGCGATTGAGGTACAAGGCATGCTGCGAACCACGTGGCGCACTCTTGCGGAGTTGTTTATCCTTTGCCATGCCTTCGCCATATTCATACAATTGTTGAAAATAGGCTTTGTCGCCAAAATCAAAGGTTTCATTATAAAAAGGAAGGCAGAGCAGCGAAACACCTTCTTTAAAAACTTTCATAAAAAACCGTTCTTCTTCCGCTGTTTCATTGCCGAGCAATGCCTTCGCTTCTAGGCATAATTTCCGCAATTCCGCTTCATGCTCATTGTCCCAAATAGCGGGATTCATGAGGGCAAGGTAATTTTGATAAAAATCTTCGGGAAACTCTTTCACACAACCAAAGTCCAAAATGGCAACTTCCCCATTTTCTTGGATTAAATAATTGCCAGGGTGCGCATCGGCGTGCATGGTTTTGAGGGTATGAATTTGATAATTATAGAAATTCCACAAAGTTTGCCCCACCAAATTTCGCGCCTCTTGACTAGGCTGCGTTGCCAACCAAGCATCTAAATGCAGCCCGTTTATCCATTCCATTGTAATAATACGGTCGGTAGAAAACTCTTTGAGATAAATCGGAAAACGTAAATTGGGAAGTTCAGCACATTTTTCCGCAATTTCGTTACCCCTTCTTACTTCCAACAAATAATCGGTTTCCTCCACCAAACGCCCTTTCACTTCTTCAAAATAACTTTGTAAATCAGCATCTCGCCAACCAAACATTCGTTTTACCACAGGCTTTAGCATATTCAAATCCGAAACGACACTGTCTCCTACCCCTGGATATTGAATTTTTATCGCTAACTGCTTTCCATTTTTGGTAGCTTGATGCACCTGCCCCATCGAAGCAGCGTGCTTTGCTTTGAGTTCAAAAGTATCAAACAAAGCCGTAGGTGATTTGCCAAAATATTGCTCAAAGGTCTTGACAACCAAAGGTCCCGACAAGGCAGGCGCTTGATATTGTGCCTTCGAAAACTGTTCAATATAAGCAGAAGGCAATACATTTCCGTCCATGCTCAACATTTGCGCGGCTTTCAAGGCACTACCTTTGAGTTCGCTCAAGGCTTCATAAATGTCTTCCGCATTTGCTTTGTCGAGTGCTTCTGTGTCGGCTTCTCCTGATACAAGTTTTTGCGCATAATGTTTCAAGTAGTTTGTGCCAACTTTCAAGCCTGTTTTCACAAATTTAGAAGTGCGCTGGATTTTTGAAGATGGGATTTCGTCCATATATTTAGGTAAATATACGCTTATAACGTAGGCGAATAGGGATTGTTTCGTAAAAAGTGTGAAGGAATGTTAAACCGCTCATATTTGTAATGTCAAACGATTCATCATGAATCATTACCCAATTTCACAAACCATTTTAGATGGGCATGGCAAGTTAGGCACATAAACTATCCGTTACCAAATTATGAGTTTCCCTTTGCTTAATCCCCTCAAATCTCCTACCTTTGTGGCAGAAAACAGTCGGCAGTTATTAGTAAACATTTTGTCTGCTAACTGTTTACTGATAACTGCTAACTGAAAAATATGAATTGGAAATCTACGCTTTTCGCTTTACTTTTCCCTTTGGGACTTTCTGCACAGTTTTTTCCTAATTTGGGAGGGCAAAGGGCTGGCATTTCGGCTTTTTCTTTTTTGAAAATAGATGCAAGTCCGCGCTCGGCAGCGATGGGTGGTGCAAGTAGTTGCTTGACGGGAGATGCTTTTTCTACCTTTACCAATCCTGCAACTTTTGCCGAAATTCAAAACTTCACCGTAGGTTTTTCTAATACTTTTTGGGCAGCAGGCACAAATTACAGTTATTTATCGGCTGGAGGTCGTACCAAGTTGGGTAATTTTGCAGGTTCTATGGGCTTTTTGACATCGGGGGCAATGCCTGTGCGTACCGAGTTTCAGCCTGATGGAACGGGGGAAATGTTTTATGCCAATTATTATAGTTTTGGGGTAACCTACGCCAAAAAGCTGACAGATTATTTTAGCTATGGCGCGACTTTACGGGTTGTCCATGAGCAACTTGCGCAATATGCCGCAACGACAGGCACCGTTGACATTGGCTTTTTGTATCGCACAGATTATAAGGATTTGAGTTTTGCTGTAAATGTGCAGAA
>JBJXHA010000318.1:0-6171 GCA_046160275.1 Bacteroidia bacterium
AATGGTTGGCGATTTTGGGCGAAGAAGTAGGCGAGGCAAATCAGCATGGTTTGCAGGCACATTTTTCCAAAGACCTTTTGTATCAAACCGAACAGTTGGCAGAATATCGCAAGGAATTGATACAAATTGCCGCAGTTGCGGTGGCAATGGCTGAAAGCATTGACAGAAATTATTTTGCGAAAAAAGAAGGATAAATTTTTACTTTTGTATCGCATTTGTTTTGAATGAGATATGAGTAAGCGCAAAATTTCCTTTTCTGAAAGAGCCGCCTTGCATTATTTGAGCAGGCGCAAACGCAAAACCTATCAATTTACTGATGATTGGCACATTTTAAACGAAACGGAGCAAGCCGTTTTGAAGCAAACGTATCGCTTACTGCTCTTTTGGACAAGCTTGACAGGCGCAATGGGTGTGCTGATTTATTATGTTCCAGTGGATTTATACCCCGAATATTTCCCAAAAACGCCTGTGCAATTTTGGGGAAATACGTACGAAATCCCCATAATTAGCAACTTGTATAGCATCATTTTGTCTGTGCTAGAAATTTTTGTGCTGTATAGTTTACACTTAAATGCCGTTCATAAAATGGCAGAAGTGTGCAATTATCCTGATAAAAATGATTTGAAATATGAAGAACATATTCTAGCGTTGGCAGAGGTAAGTTTGGAGAAAAAAGACAAGCGCGTTTTAAAATTGGGCTTGAACCCTATGCAGGGCGTTCCTAAGATTTGGATTTTTGCCCAAACGCTTTTTAATTTAGTGCGTGCTTTTTTGAGCAATTTCTTGGCAAAATTGTTGTTTCGCCGCTTATTAGGGCGCGTCTTGTTGCGTGTTTGGCTAGATTTAATGGGAATGCCGATTTATGCCTTTTGGAATATGTTCGCGGCAAACTTGGTGTTTCATGAAGCCAAAATTCGGATACTTGCACCGCGTCTGATTGCGCAGATGACCGAAAATATGCAAGTCAAGTTTCAAGAAAACATCCTTTTTCAAGAACATTTGTACGATGTGCTGCAAGCAATGACCATGAAATCGCGCCGTTTTCATTATGCACATTATTTATTTGCTGCCAGTATGTTGCAAGCCTTTCAAATTCCTATAAAAAAACAACACCTGTTAGAAAAGGATATCATGCTCACCTTGAAGGCTTTACCTAATGATATCGTTGAGGCTTATTGCCATATTTTTTGCTTCGGTTTTATTCTTGATGGAAGAATAGGGCAACAAGAAAAAAAATGGATACAAGAATTGTATGAAGCCAAGCTAAGCCCAATTTCTCCCGAAAAACTCTCACAATGGGCAGAAGATTATTGGGAAGGAAGGGGAATTGATGAGTTGGTGAATGGTTAAATATCCCTTTTGGTCGTAAATATCAAAGAGTGTTCGTCCTAAACAGGAACTACATACAAAACCCCACTTTTCGCAAGAAAAAAGTGGGGTATGTGAAAATATACTGTCATTTTTAAGCTGCGACATACTGCATTACTTCATCGGGTAGGTGCACGCTATAAATAATTTTGCGCACGGTATCAAATTGTAAATACGGGTAGTCGTTCAGCATCATTTCGATTGCGTCATTGGAGGTGTAACCTGCTTGACGAAGTTCGGTGTAACGTCGCTTCATTTCGATGTCGCGTAACATCTTTTTGTTGAGCAAATTCAAACGCATGAGCGTTTCGTACAGCTCGTTGGGAATTAAATTCAGAATGGGGTTGCACATAAACAAATCTCCTTTTTACTCATTGAAATGTGTGGAATAAAAGGTATTGTTCAAATCATGGGCATCTGGAATTAAAAAGTGAATAATGAAGAAACGCTGCGACTTGCAGGTTGTAGGACAAAGGTCGGAAATTTTTCTAAAAAAGCAAATTATTTTGTTAAAGAATGTTAATCCTAACACCTATGAAAAAAGTTAAATAATTGATTCTTAAACCCTTTTTTTGTGTAGAAAAAAGTCAAGGGAAAAATAATTACCCTAAAAAGGTGTAACTTTTGTGAATTACTTGCATTATTGCGCTTGTTTTTGCGTTTCATTTTACTGAATTCTCACCTAACTGTTGCTTCAGCCTGTACAACAAAGGATTAAGCGCAATTAATTTCGTGAAATTGGTGAACAAGAGGACTCCTATCTAATAAAAGGAAACAAGCCTAAAAAATAAACCAATCGAATCTTCGACTTCTTAAATTTCCCCTTAAAAACCCATGCAAATTATTTTTTACTCCTTACAAACAATTGTATCTTTGTAGCCAAATCAAAGAAATATGAAATGGTATCACCTTTGCCTATTTATCTACGCTGTTTTTTATCTATCTGCTTGCGAGTCTTTTAAGCCAAAAAATCAAGTTTTTACGCTTAAAGGGAAGTTGAGTGGGATAGAAAAGGCAAGAAAATTGACCATTTCCTACCGAGATTCTACATACAATCAAATTATTGATACACTGTATGTTACTGCTGATACTTTTACTTATACACGTGCTTGGCAAGAACCTACAATTTTGCATATTAGTGGGAATGAACAGTCCTCATATTCGCTTTGGTTGATGGTAGAAGCACCGCAAACTATTGAAATTAAGGGAGATATAGAGGCACTTTCGACTGCCCAAACCTCTGATTATCAAGGCAAAAAAGAATGGGAAGCCTATCAAAAAATGCTAGAGCCAATTGAGCGGGAAAGTAGCGATTTTGTGAGAATAAACGAAAAATCAACAGATACAAAAAGTGAATTATGGGCAAAAATAAAGGCGGAAAACGATTCTATTTGTGAATGGAAAAAAGGGGGGATTGCCAAAGATTTTGTCAAAAAATATCCTAATTCTTTGACAAGTGTCTATTTAGCAGCTACTTATTTGATAAGTCACGAGCCCGAACATTTGCAAAATTATGTAGATGCGATGTCTAAAGAAACAAGAAATGGGAAATATGGACAATATTTAGTGGAGATTTTGAGCAGCCTAAAAACGCTAGAAATTGGGCAAAAAGCACCTAATTTTACGCAAAATGATGTCAATGATAAGCCTTTTTCGCTCACGCAGTATCAAGGAAAGTATGTATTGATTGATTTTTGGGCAAGTTGGTGTGGGCCTTGCCGAAAAGAAAATCCGAATGTAGTGCAGGCGTACACAAAATATCAAGCAAAAGGTTTTGAGGTGTTGGGGGTTTCTTTGGATAAAGATAAAAGTGCTTGGCTGGCAGCAATTGAAAAGGATAAATTGGCGTGGACACAGGTTTCAGATTTGAAATTTTGGCAAAATGCTGCGGCTCGTTTGTATAATATTCGTTCTATCCCTTCAAATGTTTTGATTGACCCGCAAGGCATAATTATTGCCCGAAATTTGCGGGGGGAAAAGTTAACGGCTCAGTTACAAATTTTATTCCCTTAATTTTAATATAACTAACTATAAATCAATTACATTTACCAATGAATTTCATAACCAAAACATTCTTATTATTCGTTCTATCCTTGCTAACAAGCGGTTTATTTGCCCAAAAAGCAGGCAAAGCTTATAGCCTTAGCGGTAAAATTGGAGGCTTAAAAGATGGGACTAAAGTTATTTTCAATTATCGAAAAGAGGATAATGCAATTTTGGCTGATACTGCCGAAATTAAAAAATCAACTTTCAAGCTCAAAGGCTCGCTTAATGGCGCAACAATGGGCTTTTTGAGTTTTAGTGGGCGAAGCGAAACGATGCAACTTTTTATGGATAATATAAAAGTTACGGTTGTGGGGCATATTGATTCTATTCATAAAAGCGTGGTAAAAGGCTCGCCAGAACATGATGTATATGTGAAATTTTTCAAAATGGCAGATAATTTTCGCAAAAAACGCAATGATTTAATTATGGCGTATAGCAGCTATCAAGCGCAAAACCTGCAAAAGGAAATGGCTGATGTGCAAGATGAAGATCGCCTATTGATTGTTCGTTATCGTGATTCTGTGAAATCTTTTATCAAAAAGCACCCAAAATCTTTGGTGAGTGTTTATGCAATTTTAACGAATTTTGATAAAAATGCAAAGCTAAATGAAGTACAAGAGTTGTATAAATCTTTAGATGCGAGCTTACAAACAGGAAGATATGGCAAGAAAATCGCAGAGAACATTGAGCGTTTGCAACATTCTGACGTAGGGCAAACGGCAATGGATTTTACGCAACCTGATTTGGCTGGGAAAAAGGTAAGCCTTTCCGATTATAAAGGAAAATATGTCCTCGTGGATTTCTGGGCGAGTTGGTGCGGTCCCTGTCGTAAAGAAAGTCCAGAGATTGTAGCGGCTTTTAAAAAACATAAAGATAAAGGCTTTGAGGTGTTGAGTATTTCGCTTGACCAAGAAAAAGACCCTTGGCTCAAAGCGATTCAAGATGATAATTTGAGCATGGGTGCAGGCTGGACGCACGTTTCTGATTTGAAATTTTGGAACAATGAGGTAGCACAAAAATATGGTATTACCTTTATTCCTGCTAATTATCTCATTGACCCTCAAGGTGTTATCATCGCAAAAGATTTAAGAGGGGAGACTTTAGGCGTGAAATTAGACGAGGTTTTTAAAGATAAATAAACAAATTCGATTTACTTTATCCAGAAAATTTTGCCAGACCTTATGTTGTTTGGCAAAATTTTCTCATTTTCAATACATTATGCATTATTTCTCACAGTTAAGGCTTACTTTTTTTCGGAATTATGAAGGGCTTAATGTAGCGTTTTCTCCTGCGGTTAACTGTTTTTCGGGAAAAAATGGCGCAGGGAAAACCAATATTTTAGATGCTTTACATTTTTTAGCACTTACCAAGGGCTTCAGAAGTAGTCAGGATAAACAAGCGATTAAAGAAAGTGAGCAGTTCTTCTTTATTGAGGGGCATTTGCAAACAGAAGAAAAGCAGCAGCAAATCCAATGCAATTATTTGCAAGGCAAAACAAAAAAGTTGTTGATAAATGGCACTCCTTTAGCCAAAATGAGCGAACATTTGGGAAATATCCCTTTGGTAGCGATTCTACCTAATGATACAGCCTTGATTAATGAGGGCGCAAGCGAACGGCGGAAATTTCTTGATTCGCTTATTTCTCAATATAGTCGCCCTTATTTGGAATCGCTCATTCAATATGAAAAGGTATTGGCGCAAAGAAATGCCTTATTAAAATTGTTTGGAGAGAAAAAGTTTTATGACAAAGAGCAGCTTTCGCTGTGGGACATGCAATTAATTCCGCTTGGACAAAAACTTTGGGCAGAAAGGCAAGATTTTTTGCAGCGTTTTCAGCCTTATTTTTTGCATTTTTTTCAGCGAATTGTTTCAGAAAAAGAAAAACCACAACTACTTTACGTTTCCAAAATACAAGAAAATAGCACCGATGAATGGGAAAAATTGTTTCAAGAACATGAATGGAAAGACCGAATTAATCAAACAACTAGCATAGGAATCCATAAAGATGACATAGAATTTACAATTAATGAGGTTTCTGTAAAAGGTTTTGGTTCACAAGGGCAGCAAAAAACCTTTGTTATCGCGCTAAAATTGGCACAATATGAGCTATTACGCGCCCATAAAACTGTAAACCCAATCCTGTTATTAGATGATGTTTTTGATAAATTAGACGAGTTTAGACTCCAACAAATTGCGGATTTACTAGATAAAGAAATGGAAGGTCAGGTATTTATCACAGATACCTCGCATCAGCGGTTATTTCAAATTTTTGAAAACTCTGCGAGAAAGGTTGCTTTTTTTGAGGTAGATGCAGGCAATGTTTCTCGCTATAAATAAATAACAGATAAATATAGAACAAAAAAAACTCCCTAGCTATTGCTAAGGAGTTTTCTTTATTTTATGAATATAAATGATTATCTACATTCAAAATCCACACGGCGATTCATTGAGTTCAACGCATCGTTTTTAGGATTTTTAGTACTTACACCGAAACCAGCAGAAATTCCACCCATTTCAATGTTAAATCTTCCTTTGTTTACACCGAAGTTACCTACCAAGAAATTGATAGTTGCTTGTGCGCGTTTGCGAGCTAGGCTTGCAGCAGCAGCAGAAGCACTTTCAGGGTGAGCAACAACTGCCATAGAAACAGAAGGATTGTCAATCATATATTTAGCAACTTGGAAAGCCTCGTTGTAATAAGATTGTTTTACCACTGAGCTACCTGCATCAAACAAGATAGAAGGCATATTGCAAGGT
>JBJXHA010000319.1:0-9242 GCA_046160275.1 Bacteroidia bacterium
CATAAAATTGAGATTCAAGTCAATGGAGCGATTTTAACAGATTTTTGTTTTGACTTATTTCCTTAAGAACATATTTTTAACTTTAACACATTGATTAGCAAGTGTTTTCTTTTTTCATTCAGCAGAATCTACACAACCGTTGTTTTAAGGTGTTAGTTGTGTAGATTCTGCTGCATTTACAAACAAGAAGCCCTCAGCAATTCCATGTATTTCAAGCCTTTGTGCTGTGCGAAAGCGATATTTCGTTCAGGGATTCCTTCGGGGTCGGGAAAACTTTCCAACACCTTTGTAATGCTCTCTTCTCGTAAGATGTGCAGCATCGGATAAATAGAACGATTGGTGTAGTTCGCCGCGTCATCATTCTCTGCTCCTTCGAAACAATAATCGGGGTGAAAGCTGGCAATTTGATAAATGCCTTCATAGCCCAAGGTTTCGTTTAAGGCTTCTGCCAATGCCACTAAATCAAGGTAGCCCTCAAAGTCGGAAAAATCATTTGGCAAAATGATAAGCGTTGTTTCCACCTCATTATCAACATCTAACAACTGCAACTCATCTGCAAATGCTTCTAATACGCTTTCCACGGTTGTATCCGATAACACGATGTATCTAATACTGTTTTTGAGCATTGCTTTTGCCGCAAAAGGGCAAAAATTACAATCAATCACCACTGATTTTATCCAATTGGTGGTTTGCTCGATTACTTTTGTTTCCATTATCATTGATTTTTTTTTAGTATAGTTTTGAAAATATTATCGCATTTCTACGACTTCTGCCTCGTGCCCTACAAACATAATTAGCCAAGATTTTAAATCTTCTTTTTGCTGAAAAAAATCAGATTGAGTATAATTATCTAATTGATTTCGGGCTGCTTGAATTTCCTCAGCCCAAGTTATTTGTGGTTTTTCGGGTTCGCTAACTTTCTTGCTACGGCTTTTTTTAGGTTTCGAAGTCATGGCTAAATATTCTGTCTTAGAATAATACTTAAATTCAATCAAATATTGGTAAGGAATATTAAAACGAATACTTTTTTCAATAAATAAATCAATATACATTTTGTTAACTTCCAGCTCACTATGAATATAATAGGCTTCAGAAGTCATCAAAATTGCCATAAAAATGCTTTTTAGATGCTTTTCGCCAAAATTCATATTATCTCGGTTCGACATTTTTTCCATGATTTTTGAAACAATATTTACTAAAGGCATGAAATCATTGTTGAAAGTCATGGCTCGGATGGCTTGGCGATAGCCTAAAGAGTCGGGGGTTAAGTCTGTTTTTTCAGCCAAAACTTGTCCAAAGTATTCAAAATAAAGTTGTTTTATGACATAATTAGGAATACAAAAAACAGTTTCATCGCTCAAAATATCCTTTATTGTAATCACCCCCATATAATACAACAAGCTCACAAAATCCCTGTCTGTAAAACCATACGAGAACGAAAATTGGTCAGTCATTTTCATCATAGTTTGCCCATTTTGCAATAATTCCTCCAAAATAGCTAAACGTTTATCTTCTCCATTGTCGATTTGAAACAAGCGGCGAATTTTTCCATAATCTGACATGATATTGATATCCAACATTTTGCGAGGATATTTTTGGATAGGAAGGTATTCTGAGGCGAAATACAGAACCATATCTGGATTGTAAAGTCGCTGTTTTTCTATATTCTCACAAAATAAATAACCATCATACCAGTTCTTCAAGTTTTCCATTGCAGCAGGCATTTGCGTTTCTGTTATACCCACGCCTGCTAAAACTTCCCTTACTTCGGTATCTGTAAATCCCATCATTTCATGTAAATCCTCCCGATTGCTCACGAATTTCATAATGTTAAAGCCACTCGTCAAACTATCCAAAGTAATAGGTGAAACGCCTGTAATGAAAATTCTATCTACAATACCATCTCCTGAAGCCGTTTTTATTACCTCATAAAACTTGCGAACCCAGCCATTCATACTTACCACTTTTTTGAATATGTTTACATTCCAAGTAATTAATTCATTCGCAAAATGGTCGTATTCGTCTATAATAAGGTAAATCTTATGCTGATTTCCCCTAACAATTTCATTTTGTAATAAAAGCCCAATAGCTTCATTTGGCTCTGATATTTTCTCAAGTTGTTTTCTAATATTTTCAGACTCAGAAGGGAAATAATTTTCAAAAAAGGTACAAACAGAAAGTTTTATCTTAAACAAAAAACCATTATGAGCTTTTTCTTCTGTTTCCGTCAAAATCCCACTAAAGTCAAAACTTAAAATAAGAAAGTTGTTTTTTAAAGGGGTTGGATTTTTTCCGATATAATATTTCCCAAAAATAGCATCAAATTTTTCAGCTTGGCGTATGTCGTAATGATATTTTAACATACTTACGAACAGACTCTTACCAAAACGTCGTGGGCGAAGGTACATGAGGTTTCTTTCACCTAAATTTTCTAGTTTTTCAATAAAATTTGTTCTATCTGCATAATAGAAATTATCTTTTGCCAAGGTTTCAAAATTGGCAAGCCCATAAGGTATTTTGATATATTTTTGCATTGCTTTTTTATTTTAGGCAAAGATAAGAAGAATTTCGCTTTATTTAGATTATCAACTAGGCGAAACTTTCGGAGTGCTTCTCAATCCTGTGCCTCTGCCATTTCAATAAACAACTTTTCTACGCGCTTTTTCATGTCGTTAGGGCTGTCATTGTAATAATTGGCGAGAAAAACAAAAGTCCATTGTCGCTTGCTTTTTGTGGTAACATAACCCGAATAAGTGTGCACTTTGGAAATATAGCCACTTTTGGCACGCACATTTCCTTCGGCGGCAGTTTCTTCGCCCATGTCCGAAATCGTTCCTGTTTTGCCTGCAATCGCCAACGATTCCTCAAACACTTTTTGCAATACCGTATCTTTTGCCATGGTTTGCAACACAAAGGCAATTTGCTTTGCCGTTGCCGTATTATTAGGCGAAAGCCCGCTTCCGTCTTGCAAAAACATTCCCCGTGTATCCAAGCCCTTACTTTTCCAAAATTCTAAGGTAGCCGCCAAGCCTGCGCCAAGCGTTCCTTTGCCTTTCTGTTTCAACCCTATCATTTTCATTAAGGCTTCGGCAAATAAATTCACGCTTTCGGTATTGGTAAATTCTACAATTTTACTCAAAGGAGGAGAAAGGTGCGTATAAATTAAGGTTTTGGGCTGATTATGAAGGATTTGTCTATTTTTCTCCGCATCATAACTCTTTGCCTCGCCCACCACATCAATTTCCATATCGGCAAATTTTTCGCATAATAACTGAGCCGCAAATAATTCAGGGTTGGGAATACTGCCGCGCACATGAAAATTGTTTTGATTTTTGGGAATTGTGCCACGAATCATCAACCTATCCGAAAAAGGAGAGGAATAAATAAACGCATTGTCGCCTGTTCCGCTTTCGCCCGTACTCAATTCATTCACAAGTTGGAAAGATTTATGTAAATTGGGTTCAGTAAAAAGAATATCCACAGGCTCACCCACATTTCTACCCGACTTTAACACCATGCTATACATATTTTCGTTGATGTTTAAGCCAGAAACGCCCGTACCATAATAATTGCCCATGTCGCCCCAAGTCCAAGTATCAGGAATATTTCGATTGTCAAACAAAGAGCCATCACCAATAATATCTCCCGTGATTTTTTTGACCCCCATTTTTTTTAATACATTGCCTAACATCACCAAGAAACCTTCGGTTTGCAATTCTTCACCCAAACGATAACTGCCCAAAGTAGGGTCGCCACCACCTCTTAGGTATAAATTTCCGTTAAGAATGCCATTTTTAATTTCGCCCGAATATTCTAAAAAAGTCGAAAATTGGTAATCTTTTCCTAAGATTGAAAGTGCCGTTGCGGTTGTAATTACTTTCATGACCGAAGCCGTAACCAAACTTCTGTTTGCTTCGTGTTGTGCCAATATTTTGCCTGTTGCCGTTTCCATAATTACTACTCCCCAGCCTGCATTTTCCATGCCTGCCATTCGCGCCACGCTGTCAATTCTTTGTTGCATTTGTGATGTCATTTCTGTGCTATTTTGCGCCTGAACCGAAAAAAAAGTGCCAAAAAACAGGCACACGCTTATTGTAAATTTGAACAACATAAGTTTCTTTTTTTGCACGATAATAAAATTTAGCTTAGTTACAATTGGAAAAATAAGGAAATGGAATTAATTTTGTGAGAAAGGTGTGAAGATGATTTCTCAACAAAATTACTTATTTTTGCATCGTAATCAAACAAATAGTAAGTTTTTTGATTATTCTTCACAAATATTATTTATTTATTCAATTTTCAATCAAACAAATAAAAACGAAATCTAGTATTATGAAAAAGCTATTAGTACTGACGTTATTTATGACCTTTTTAGGGTTTATGGGCGCATTTGCACAAGCTAAAAAAATGCCTCAATTTTCTTTTGATGATTTAAAGGGCGGTACATTCGCTTCGACCAGCCTAAAAGCAGGTTTGCCTACGATTGTGTTCTTTTTTGACCCTTTCTGTGACCACTGCGAACAACAAGCAAAGTGGATTGCTGCCGATGCTGCGAAGTTCAAAAACGTAAATTTAGTGTGGGTTTCTACGGAAGATGTAAACGCAATTTCTAAATTTAAAAGTACGCATTTTGCGAAAGCAGGCTTAGACAAATTGCACTTCTTGAAAGATAGCAAATACCGTTTTGACGGTTACTTTGGCTATTCAGAGGCGTTGAGTATGTATGTATTCAACAAAGCGGGTGTGCAAGTGAAGGCACTGAAAAAAGAAACGCCTGCCGCAGAATTATTAAAAGCCGCAGGACTTTAATTTCGGGTTTTTGAGTTTCGTATATAAAGGCATAGAATTGTAAATCGTCCCAAGTGAGTTTCGCTTGGGATTTTTGCTTTTTTAGGGATAAAGTTGTTATTTTGAGGGTAAATCGTTTGCTGTACGGGCTGCTTCAGCTGCACTTAAAAACGCTTGTTGTTCGGGCTGCTTCAGCTGCCCTCCATTGGCAAAAACTTCGTTTTTGCGCTGATGCGGCAGCTAAAGCAGCCGCTACAAAAGTGTGTTTATTTAATTGATTTTAATAAGCAGCCGCTACAGAAAAGTGCGTTTATTTAATCGATTTAAATAAGCAGCCGTTACATGGAAGGTTTTAATGAACCCACCAATAAATTAAATAAAATTTTATTTTTCGTTTAATTTGTTGATAATCAAAAAGATGTGAAATTCTTAATCATTCATTCTCAATTTTATAAATAAATTATGTTCGGTGATTTTAATTTAGAAGAAATGCTAGGTCGCGTGCGCGATATGCAAGACAAAATGCAAGATGCAAAGGCAAATTTGGAGCGTTTGGTGGTTGATGCTGAGGCGGGCGGAGGCATGGTGCGCGTAAAAATGAACGGCAATCGTAAAGTGTTAGACTTGCAAATTGAGGCGGAATTGGTAGCGCAAAATGATGTAGAAATGTTGCAAGATTTGCTTGTAACTGCCCTCAATCGTGCCGTAGAAAAGGTGGATATTCAGGCGCAAGATATGGTAAAAAAAGCCGCAGGAGATTTACCAAGTTTACCCGGCATGGATTTGTTCGGGAAATAAGAATTACTGCGAAATTAGGGTTCGGAGCTTTCTAAAAAGTTCTGAACCCTAATTTCGCGCCTAAATATTTATTGCGCAATCCTCTCTCATTTCCTATCTTTGTGCCGCTTTTACAAAGCAAGTCCAATGTAAATTTATAAACAATTCATTATGAATAAAGTAGTTGCAAATGCGGAAGAGGCAGTCCGCGATATTCAAGACGATATGACGCTCATGTTGGGCGGTTTTGGTTTGTGTGGTATTCCCGAAAATTGCATCAATGCCTTAGTAAAAAAAGGGGTGAAAGGCTTGACTTGCATCTCAAACAACGCAGGAGTGGATAATTTTGGCATTGGTTTGATGCTAAAACAACATCAAGTTCGCAAAATGATTTCGTCTTATGTGGGCGAAAATGCAGAATTTGAACGCCAATTATTGTCAGGTGAATTAGAGGTAGAACTCATTCCGCAAGGCACACTTGCCGAAAGATGCCGAGCGGGTGGGGCAGGAATTCCTGCTTTTTATACGCCCGCAGGTTACGGAACAGAAGTTGCCGAAGGCAAAGAAGTGCGTTGGTTTGATGGGAAACCGCATTTATTAGAGCATGGACTTACTGCAGATTTTGCCATTGTGAAAGCTTGGAAAGGCGATAAACATGGAAATTTAGTATTCAAAGGTACAGCGCGGAATTTTAACCCGATGATGGCAACCGCAGGTAAAATTACAATTGCGGAAGTGGAAATTTTGGTAGAGCCAGGCGAATTACATCCCAACGAAATTCATACGCCTGGCATTTATGTGCAACGCATTTTTGAAGGAATAGACTACGAAAAACGCATCGAACAACGTACAGTAAGAAGTTAATCTCAGCGATTTTCGCATCAAAGCATGGCAAAAACACTTTTTTTAATCAATCCCTTTTCGGGTAAGATTCGGCAAGTTGGGGTAGAAAAGGTCATTCGATTAGTGGAAGATACCTATAAAAAGCAAAAAGCGCAGGTCGAAGTGCGCAAAATCGACTTTGAGCAGTTAGATACTTGGCTGTTGAACGCTCCTAATGAGGGGTTTCAGCATATTTTTGCGGTGGGCGGTGATGGCACGGCAAATGCTTTGGGCGCGAAACTGGTGAATACTTCCCTAAATATGGGCATTATTCCGATGGGTTCAGGTAATGGTTTTGCGCGAAATATCGGTTTTTCGGTGGATTTGGCACTGGCAATTCGGCAGTCAGTTCGGCCACAAGTGCTAAAAGTGGATACGGGAATGTTTGGCAAGCATTTTTTCCTAAACGTGGCGGGCGTGGGCATTGATGCCGACATTTCGGCGCGTTATGCTTCTTCTACTACGCGCGGCATTCTTCCCTATATTACCAATACCACCAAAAGCTATTTTCATTTTCAGCCCGAAACTTATACTTTGATTGTTGATGGGAAAGAGCATACTTTTGAGGAAGTATGGGCGGCTGGCGTTACAAATGGCACGCAATGGGGCTATAATTTTAAAATGTCGCCCGAATCTTTGTTGACTGATGGTGTTTTAGAAGTGTTGATAATCAAAAAAGTACCTGTTTTAGGAATGCCAAATATGCTAAGAAATGCCTTATTTGGAAACATAGACAAAACAAGATATGTTGAGCGTTTGCATGGGCGACACGTTATTTTGAAACGCGCGCAGGCAGGAATTGCCCAAGTTGATGGCGAAGCGATTGAGGAAGGCGCAGAAATAGACATTCGCATTTTCCCGAAATCGTTGAATTTATTGTTGCCGAATACGATTACTTTGAATAAAATGAAGTCTTTGTAAAAACTAAGACTTGCCGTTGTTGGTGAACGAAACGATACCAACAACGGCAAGTCCAAATTCTCACCTATCAATTTTCAACTATTCTCTACCTCACCCCCCATTCCCACAAGCCAAATTGCGTTTTTTTATCCAAAGGAAAGCCCGCTTGCTTCAAAATGAGTGCGATTTGCCCACGGTGATGCGACTCATGCGAAATGAGGTAGCCTAAAAATGCGAAAGCGTGCGGTTTAAAACCCTTGATTTTACCAGTTTCGAAGCCTACCTCCAACAACTTTTCTATTGCTGCAGCACTTTTATTTAATTCCGCTTCCAAAAATGCCTTTGTCAAATTCATGCCTTTTTCATATTTCACCAAACCCTCTAAGGCTTCAGGCATTGCCGCCTTCAACCACATCAATCGAACATTGTGAATATGCGCAAACTGCTCGCCTACACTTCTTCCTTTAGATGCTGCAACCGCTTGTAAATGAGCTTCTTCTATGCTTCCCAACAAATACAAATGAATGCGGTTGTGAATCGTGAATGTTTCTATGAAAGCTGTTTTGTCCATGGTTAAAATAGCTTAAAAATTTGGCGCAGTATAGCCATTTTATGAATTTATCCCAAAAATAAAACTCATATTGGAAATTTGGAAACAAATATAGCTATTTTGGCACATCAGAAACCCGTTTTTTGTGGTATTTTCTGATATTATCCACAGAATCAAAATAATGAATATAGCCCAAATAATGCACAAGAGAATGTCTTTTCTTACTAATGTTCCAAAGGCGGCTTCCTTTTGCAGGATTTCCTGCAAAAAATGGCACTAAATCGTAACGATTTACGGCTTCACATATTGAAACTTTCCATTTTCGTGCCTTTGGTGCAAAACCTCCTACGCTTAAAACACTTACTTGATAAATACCATAAGGATACCCCTCATCTGCTATGAGTCCAAATTCTTTTCGTTCATCTTTTGCTATCCTCCGCTTCAATTTTTTAGTCGCAAAATAAGCAATTAATGCCCCTCTGCTATGCCCATATACGAGAACTCTTTCATGGTTCTCTACCTCTTTTCGAAGTTTGCAATACAAACTATCTACTGCCTTATTTTTCTTGCCCATTCGTAACGGAATAGTCGAAAGAATATCACCAAATTTTGCCTTTTTTGGGTGTTTTGTATTTTGTTTGGCAGCAGAATAAACCAAAATAACACTTGCATTTAGCGTATCTGCGACTCTTTGCGCCTGTGCAACTGCCTTCTCATAAGGCGTTCCAATGCCATTTACGTAGTAATATTTCGTATCACAAGTAAGCCTTTTTTGCCCATTTGGTTCTAGTGCTATGCTTTTTCCGTCAAAATGCGTTTGAGCAGAAAGAGAACTAAAGAAACATAAAAACGCAACAAGGTACATTGCAAAGAAAAATTTCTTATTGCATTTTATTGGTAGTGCGGCTTTGCCGCCGTTGGTATGGCAAAACCTACCAACGGCGGCGGTTAAAAATGCAATAAAACGTAATTGACGATGTGCTGAGAATACATCTATTTTAAACATACTCATAATCAATCCATTAAATAGTTTACAATTAGGTTTGCTTTTTCAGCCTTTTGTTTCCCTCTTAACGATAATCGTTGAATCTTCCCTGTTTTGTCGTCCCTAATTTCAAGCGTAGCTGTATTGTTTCCATCTTTTCCCGAAGAAATGCCTTGTATCTCTATCAAGTTACTGCTTTCTTGTAAGGGTATTTTAGTCCACTGCGCCAAAGGTGAAGAACCCGCAACTTGTTTATTAAACAAAGTTTTCCCATTTAACAATACATTTGCTTTATCCTTATCGACAGATGCCGCATCTATCAACCTAAATGAAACATCGAAAGAGGATACGATAATTTCA